>JAFVVB010000196.1 GCA_017502425.1 Ruminococcus sp.
AATACTAAACCTGAATAGCGTTGCTTGCGGTATCAGGAGTTCTGCTCGCAAGGTTTAAGAAGAAATAAGAGCAGATAATATAAACAATAACTAAAAATGCTGAGAAGAAGAGATTAAGATTCTCTCTGAATGACTTTTTCATAATAAAATCCTCCGAAAAATTAATGTACCGATAATACTACGGCATTGTGACAGCTATATGATAACATCAAAATAAAATGCACGTACTTACTTACGCTTAGCTATCACACAGTACCAGCCGTTATCAAAAACCTCGTCGATGACAGTAAAGTCATCTTTGAGAGCATTCAAAACATCTGAGAGTCGTGAATCAATAATACCACTCATAACATACACAGTATCATCGTTCATAAACTCTCTGACGCCTTTAGACAAGAATATTATAGCATCTGCCACAATATTTGCAACAATAATATCAAATTTTCCTTCGACCTTTTGAGTCAGGTCGCCACACACTACCGTGAATTTATCCTCGACTTTATTGACTTTAGCGTTTTCTAAAGCAGTTCGAACCGCCATCGGGTCGATATCAACGCCGAAAGCACTTTTTGCACCGAGTAAAATGGAAGCGATACCTAAAATACCCGAACCGCAGCCGACATCGAGTACACTCATGCCTTCTTTTACGTACTGCTCCAGCGTAGAAAGACATAAACGAGTGGTCTCGTGCTTACCTGTACCGAAAGCTAAACCCGGATCAATATCAAGCACTACTCTGCCTTCTGTGTCGTCAAGCTCATGCCACGACGGGCATATGATGAGTTTTTCTCCGACTTTAGTAGGTTTAAAATACTTTCTCCAGTTATTGAGCCAATCATCTTCTTCGCACATTTTAAGCTCGAAAGTGTGCTCAATATTTTCGCACTGGTAACGCTCGGTCAAAAAAGCAACCGCCTCCTGAGGGCTATCCTCGGGATCTATGTAAATATGAATTTTAGCAATACTTCTGTCTTTATTAAGTAACTCCTCATCAATCAAATCAACGTGAGCAATTTCCTCAACGCCCTGCTCTAAATCAGTATAGTCTTCTATATATATGCCGTACGGCACCGTCATATTAGCTATATCGCCAGCAAGCTCTACGTCTTGAGGCTTAACATTGATAGTTATTTGTGTCCACTCCATAGTAGCACCCTTTCTTTTTAAACGTGTAATACATATAATATACTATTTTAAATTTCTTTTCAATCTACTTTTACATATATTCGGTAGGGATTTTGAAAACATTTTAAAATCTTCATTTAATCTTTTTCGTTAGGTTTTTAATATTTCTTGAATATTTTTTAATGTCTTACGATAAAAAAGTATTGACAAACGTAAAATAGTGTGTTATATTAGCATCACTGAAACGCGTTGAAGACAAAATTAAAATTGAGTTAACCGAAGAAACGGTTAAGAAACTTGGAGGTATATGAAAATGAAAAAAGGATTAAACACAACATTGTCGGTGGTTTCAAAAATTACTGAGATTTTACATTGGATTGTAGCGGCTGTTTCAGCTCTACTGTTAGGCATCCACGCTGTGGATAAAAACATCTTCGCAAAAACCATAGCGCAAGAGGGTGGAGCTGAGTTTGCGTCATATGGTCTGGAAGTCAGCGCTCTTACACCAAACGGTGAATTCAACGGATACGCTATCACTCTATTCTGCATCAGTGCATTTATTACATGCTCGCTTATGGCACTAGTTTTTCGCAATATTAACATCATTTTACGCACAATCTCAGGCAAATATAAAAACGCAGAAAGCACTTCACCATTCCAGATTGATGTTGTAAGAAGAGTTCGTGAGATCGGCATCTTTGCTATCGCAATTCCGGTAGTATCTATCATTTTATCAATCGTTTTCACTACTATTTCAACTTTAAATGGTTTATCATTGGAAACTGTAACATCAATTGACGGTATTATTATCGGTCTTGTGTGCTTGAGCTTAGCTCAGATTTTTACTTACGGCACAAAGCTCGAAGAAGATGTCGATGGTCTTGTGTAATCGGAGGTAAGTATGGGAAAAATTATTTTAAGACTCGACAGAATGATGGTAGAACGCAAAATGTCGTTAAACGAGCTTGCTGAAAAAGTAGGCATTTCAAACGTCAATCTTTCTAAAATCAAAAACAATAAAGTAACCGCTATACGTTTCCAGACTTTAGCGTCAATATGCGAAGCGCTAAACTGTAACGCAGGAGATATTTTAGAATACTCAGACGAAGAATAATAAGAATACGGTATATAAAAAAGCGACGGGAAAACAAATCCCGTCGCTTTTAATTTAGAACAAATCTTTTAATTTCTGTTTGAAGGTCTTACGTTTTGAATAGTTTTTGTCTGTGCTTGATTTATCGAGTTCTCTGATGAGCTCTCGCTGTTTTGATGACAGATTCTTAGGCACTTCGATAACTATCTTTACGTACTGGTCGCCCTTTGACTTTGAATTCAGATGCTGGACGCCTTTGCCCTTTAATTTGAATATATCATTGGGCTGAGTGCCTTCGTGGATATTATAGCTGACTTTACCGTAAAGTGTAGGTACTGTCACCTCGCCACCGAGCGCTGCCTGTGAAAATGTGATAGGAAGCTCACACCAGATATCATCGCCTCTGCGCTCAAACACAGGATGAGGACGAACGCCGATGTAAACATGTAAATCACCCGCAGGACCACCGTTTGTGCCTGAGTTTCCTCTGCCCGATACATTGAGTACCTGCTCGTCGGAAATACCCGCAGGAATAGTGATTTCAACGCTTTTCTTGCGTCTTACTCTACCTGCACCGTTACACTCTCTGCACGGTTTTTCAATGATTTTTCCTTGACCTTTACATGTATCACACGCACGTGATGTCTGCACTACTCCGAAAGGAGTACGCTGATTTATAGTGACCTGACCTCTGCCTGAACATGTAGGACAGGTTTTAGCCTGAGTGCCTTTGTGAGCACCTGTTCCATTACACTCACTACACTGGGAAACTGCCTGATATTCAACTGTTTTCTTACAGCCCATAGCCGCTTCTTCAAAAGAAATGTATACGGTAGTTTCCACGTCTGTGCCACGACGAGGAGCGTTAGGGTTAGAAGAACGTCTACCTGAAAATCCACCGAATCCGCCGAACACAGAGCTGAAAATATCAGAAAAATCTATATCCTGACCGAATGGTGAACCGTATCCGCCTGCACCGCCACCGTAGTTAGGGTCAACGCCTGCGTGACCAAACTGGTCGTATCTCTGCTTTTTATCCTTATCGGACAGCACTTCGTACGCCTCGTTGACTTCCTTGAAATTAGCTTCCGCTTCCTTATCTCCCGGATGAAGGTCAGGGTGATACTTTTTCGCAGCTTTTCGATATGCTTTTTTTATTTCATCGTCTGAAGAGCTTTTATCTACTCCTAAGACCTCGTAGTAATCTCTCTTTTCAGCCAAAAAATTCACCTACTTTACGCACAATACGGTGGCTCGAAAAATCGAGTCACCGCCTGTGTAGTATTAGTTATATTACTCAACGTCTGTGTAATCAGCGTCGTATACGTTAGGGTCTGCGTTAGTACCACCCTGTGCGCCACCCATATTAGGGTCAACACCCATATCAGGAGCACCGCCTTGAGCCTGAGCAGCTGCCTGATACAGCTTAGCGCCGATTTCCTGTAATGCCTTCATAAGGTCATCTTTAGCTGTTTTAATGAGCTCTAAGTCGCCGTTTGCGATAGCTTCCTTAGTAGCAGCTACCTTTGAGTTGATAGTCTCTTTATCAGCATCTTCGAGTTTGTCGCCGTTATCTGTAACGAGCTTTTCAGCCTGGTACGCTACCTGCTCAGCCTCGTTTTTAACGTCAACTTCTTCTCTTCTCTTCTTATCTTCTTCAGCAAACTGCTCTGCTTCTTTTACAGCCTTATCGATGTCATCCTTGCTCATATTTGATGATGAGTGGATAGTGATTTTCTGCTCAGCACCTGTACCGAGGTCTTTAGCAGAAACGTTAACTATACCGTTAGCATCGATGTCAAATGTAACCTCGATCTGTGGGATACCACGTGGAGCAGGAGCGATACCTGTCAGTGCGAAAAGACCGAGCTGTTTATTATCACGAGCAAATTCTCTCTCACCCTGAAGTACGTTAACCTCAACCTGAGTCTGGTTATCAGCAGCAGTAGAGAAAATCTGGCTCTTCTTAGTAGGGATAGTAGTGTTACTGTCGATGA
The DNA here is from genome assembly GCA_017502425.1 of Ruminococcus sp. Classification (GTDB taxonomy): domain Bacteria; phylum Bacillota; class Clostridia; order Oscillospirales; family Acutalibacteraceae; genus Ruminococcoides. The sequence continues at coordinate 4,216 of JAFVVB010000196.1, forward strand.
TCTTAGTCATGATACCGCCCATAGTCTCAACACCGAGTGAAAGTGGTGTAACGTCTAAGAGTAAAAGACCGTCAACTTCGCCGCCTAATACACCTGCCTGAATGCAAGCACCGATAGCTACGCACTCGTCAGGGTTAATGCCCTTGAATGGCTCTTTGCCGGTTAATGATTTTACTGCTTCCTGAACAGCAGGAATACGTGAAGAACCACCAACCATTAATACTTTATCAATTTCAGAAATCTTAAGACCTGAATCAGAAAGAGCTGTACGTACAGGACCCATAGTGTTCTCAACGAGGTCAGCTGTGAGCTCATTAAACTTTGCACGTGTGAGTGTTAAATCAAGGTGCTTAGGACCTGTTGCGTCTGCTGTGATGAATGGGAGGTTGATGTTAGAAGTTGTAACACCTGAGAGCTCAATCTTTGATTTCTCGGCAGCTTCCTTTAATCTCTGCATAGCCATCTTATCTGATGTGAGATCAACGCCTGTTTCAGCCTTGAATTCAGAAACCATCCAATCGATGATTCTCTGGTCAAAGTCGTCACCACCTAAGCGGTTGTTACCTGCTGTTGCTAAAACTTCCTGTACACCGTCGCCGATTTCGATAATAGAAACGTCGAATGTACCGCCACCTAAGTCATATACCATAACCTTCTGGTCGTTTTCTTTATCCATACCGTATGATAAAGCAGCCGCAGTAGGCTCGTTGATGATACGTTTAACGTCCAATCCTGCGATTTTACCTGCGTCTTTAGTAGCCTGACGCTGTGCGTCTGTAAAGTATGCAGGAACAGTGATAACTGCAGATGATACTGTCTCACCTAAGTATGCTTCAGCGTCAGCCTTTAACTTCTGTAAAATCATTGCTGAGATTTCCTGAGGTGTGTATGCTTTATCATCTACTGTTACTTTATAAGATGTACCCATCTCTCTTTTGATAGAAGAGATAGTTCTGTCAGGGTTAGTGATAGCCTGACGTTTTGCAACCTGACCAACTAAACGTTCGCCAGTTTTAGAAAAAGCTACTACTGATGGTGTAGTTCTTGCACCTTCTGCGTTAGCGATAACTACCGGCTCGCCACCTTCGATTACTGCTACGCATGAGTTAGTTGTACCTAAGTCAATACCGATTGTTTTTGCCATGTTAATTCCTCCAATTTATGTTTTGAAAATTTAAACCAAATATATATCAGTCACAGTTTGCAACGACAACCATTGCGTGACGAATAATCCTGTCATTTAATTTATAACCTGTCTGGTAAACCTGAGCGATTTTATTTTCGCCGAGGTTTTCATCTTCTATTTTAGAAATAGCGTTGTGAATATTAGGGTCAAAATCGTCGCCTATTGCACCAAACGGTGTAACAGAGAGTTTATCAAAACTTCCTTTTAGCTGATTTGCGATAAGCTCGATGCCTTTTGAAAACTCAGGCGGTACTTCTTTTCCCTCAAACTGAGACAGCGCCATAGTAACCGAGTCGGCTATCGGCAGAATCTCTTCAACCGCTTTTGATGTAGCGTCAGAATAGATAGCTACTTTTTCGCTTTGAGTACGTTTACGGTAGTTGTCATACTCAGCGTAAAGGCGCATATACTTTTCGTTTAACGCTTTAATTTCTTCACTTAGTTTTTCTTCCACACTAAGCTCGACTTCATCCTCAGTGGTTTCGTTAGAGGTTTCCTCCACCACTTCTTCTACTTTTTCTTCAGTAATCTTTTCTTTCTTACTCATATTTATCTCCTATATCTCGAGCAACTCGCTGATAAGCTCTGATGCGTAGCTACTCGCATATTCAATCATTGAAATAAGTGTCTTATAGTCGGCTCGAAGCGGTCCTAT
>JAFVVB010000197.1 GCA_017502425.1 Ruminococcus sp.
ATCTTTTCTCAAAAATACATGTGAAGGCTCACCTATGTAGAGATAGTATCTGCCGTCGCTAAACCCTAAAAGCTCTATATTCTTATCGGAGTAGACGTTACTTCTGTATCTGAGTGGCTGAATAAACGCTTTGGTTTTCACCCTATTTTCGCCTCTGACTATATTCACGTCACTACCGTATTTACGAATAAGGCTTACGACACTTTTTTGAAAACTCATGATGAAACCCCATAAAAAGCAAAGTCGTCAAAATCAAAAACATCGCTGATTTCACGCTTTTCTTCCTGCCACATTTTATGCGCCTTATCAATCATATCTTCTGACTGAGTAATCTCAACGTCGCCTGCTTTGAATTTACCGCTGTTGTACGCAAAGTTAATCATTGAATATTTATAGTATGCATATACAGCGCAAGCGTGCACAAGACGTGCACGTTCGCTTTCTGTAAAATTCCTGTTTGCTGTTCTGCTCTCAAAAAATTTTATGCAGTCACTTATAACAAAAACCCATTTTGAAATGTCTTCCTGACTCAGACCTGACACCAGAGCAAACCTGTTCAGTACATCTTTTAAACTCAAGGTGCCACCTCCTATTAGTAAGTCATTTTTACTGATGCGTCCTTGAAAATTTTCGCAAAGCCTGCGATACAGCTGACAGTAGCACGCTCAAGCTGGCGGTCAATGAGCTTATCGTAGTCAGTAACAACGTCGCCTGCTTTTACCATTTCAAGTGCACATGTGCTGTCTAAACCGATGATTAAATCATCTGAGATAGCATCGGTGTGTAAGAGTTTTGCACCGAGTGGTGTGACCATTTTACCGCTGCTTTGGAAATTAAGTCCTGCGGTAGCGTCCTTCATTTCTGAAAGTGTAAGCACCTTTTTCATCGCATCAGTAGGTGCTAAAATAGCGTTTAGCTTATATGGTGAAAGCTCTGACCATAATGAGATGATATCTGAGTATGTAAGCTCACCTGATGAAGCTGACGATACAGCTTTACATGCGTTATTATTGCCGTCGCCGTTTAGGATAACCTCAACCGCGTCTTTAAGCTGAGAGTGTGCAATATACGCACCAATCTGCTTTAAAGTAACTGTGAAAAGGTCGAGTCGCTGGAATCTTAACGCCTCGTATGATGACACGAGCATTCTGCCACGCTTATGAAGCTTTACTAAATTGTCGCTTGTTTTCACTACTGTCTGAGGAATATACGCACCCTCGTTTACTATCTTGAGCGACTTATCATCGTCAGATAAATCAGAGTGAATGCTTCTGTAATCCATACCGTCAATAGTAGTAACAGTAGCTACGATATCAGAAAGAATATCGCACTCATTCATACCCTGCTTTACAGCACGGGATACGTATTCAGGAAAGAGTGCTGCACTGTTTGAGCTCTGGAAGAACTTCTCCACACAATCAGAACCCTCGCCTGATACTTTGATGTCAAAACGCTTTAGCTGACGTGAAAATGCGTCTAAACCCTCGTACTGAGTACCGACGTAGTTATCTGACGGATCAAGGCTTTCGAGCACATCAGTAAGGCTCTTGCCCTTTGACTGGTACATACCTTTTTCGAGATTAATATTTTCAAATAATGCCATTAAAATACTCCCTTTCCTATTAAAGAATAAAGCCGACTAAAGCATCAGAAACACTTACCACAAGGTACTCTCTGCCGTTTTCTGACTGAGTAACCTTGTTTTCTGATGCTGACGCAATTTTTGTGTAACCTACTGAGAATTCATCGTCAGTAGGCATTTCAATGTAACCTGAAAGCTGAACAGCAGCGTAGCCGTTTCTCACATTCACAGCGACACCTACCATGCTATCGCCAATGCCACATGCACACACGGTGTTTGATGATGCCATCTTTACCGGTGTGCCCATAGTAACGTCACTACCTTCAACTTCAAAAGTCACAACATTTTCGTTATAGCCTGAAAAATTAATATTCATATTTGCCTCCTGTTAAATAGTAAACTGGTTGTTTAACTGTGTATTTTTTGAGCGTTCATCGCTCTTTTTTTCTGCACGAAGCTGGATAATCGTTTTCTCACTTCTACTGCGTTTTTTCTCGTAGCCGTCTTTTAACTGCTCGAGTTCCTTTACGCTGAGTTTTTTAAGAATTGAATCGATAGTATCTGAGCTTATTTCCATATTTTCAACGCTCATATGCTTTTTCACCTTAAGCGTTAAATAGTCTCTATACGCCTTTGCGTCCTGTGCCTGAGTTTCAAGCTGAGCTATGTATTCAAAAAGCTTTTTCGAGTCTTTTTCACACAGCGTAAGCTCTTTGCCCGCACCTAAAGATTTGAGTATATCGTTCATGGTATTTTTCTCCTCTTCTTTGTTTTTAAAGCCTTTGATAACACCTGCGTTTTTCTGAGCAGGAATCGCAACGAAGCTGAATTCGTACGCATCGTATACTGAATTTAGCTCTCCATAACACATCACACCATCGTAAACCTCACCTTTTACGTGGTGACAGCTATGAGAATTTATATCATTTGAGCATACTGAACACAGGGTGCTTTTTACTGCACATCCGACGCTGACTTCTTTTAAAATACCGCTGTCAAGCGACAGTATCAGGTCGTTGTTTTTCTCACTTTTAGGAATATATGCTTTTGCTACTAACCTGAAATAGTCGTCATTCAAAGCGGTTTTTCTGCCGTCAACTGCTTCTACTTTGCATGAAAAAATTCGTGCTGTCTGGTGGTGAGCCGTCGGATTGTGGTCGAAAATTCCCGTTTTTCCTAAAAACAGCTTTTCCATCTCAAAAAGCGATTCCACCGTAAAGCGTTCAAAATCTCTATCGATATCGTTATCGCACAGCACTACCGAAAATACATATACTTCATCGCTTTTAAGCTCTCTGCGTGTGTAGGAATTAATGAGTTTAAGCTCATCATCTGTTACTGTATTACTCACACTTTTCAGTACTACACCTGTTTTCATTCATTCACCTCCGTCAGCGTGTTTTCAATAGCAGCCGCCTGAGCATTATTAAGACGAGCCAAAGCAAGTGATGTTTCGTCTAAGAGATTGATGTGACTCCACTGTATCTCAAAATCATCACTTAACCCCTGAGTCCTCAGAAAATACTTACATGTTTTTCTGATTACGGGATTTAATATAGTTCTGTAATACTCAAGCTCCGATGTTAAAATATCCGCCTGCTGAGTACTCATACGCTCGGTTGATGACCACGAAAGTCCCAGCAAAAACGGAGGAATGCACAGCTTTGAGACTATCTGCTCTAAAAGGTGCCTTACCTCGATATCACACGAAAGCACCTGATTATCAGCACCGATAACCTTTACGCTGACATCGCCCACCGACACAAAGTCGCACACCTGAGTTTTATCACGCATCGCTTTACTCCACTGATTAGCGATTTCGCTGACTCGCTGTTTTGTATTGCCACCCGAGTTGTTAGTCGGGTTATACGTAACCGCAAATCTAACGTTTCCTACTCGCTCGAAATTCACGCCTATGGTGTTAAAAATCTTAAGCAGTACAGAACTTACAAACGGTAGTCCCTTTAATATCGACGTACCGTTTGCGCTATTAGGCTCAGGATTAAGTAAGCTGATGTTTAAATACTCAGGATGCTTTACTATACTTAAACTCCCATCAGCGTTTTTAACGTACACATCGATTACAAGCGGGTCGCTACCGACTTTAAGCTCAATGTCGTTAAGTGAAGCGTTATAAAGCGCTACTATGCTTTTTCCGTCTTTTGAGATTACCATCTCACCCACCGCAGTACCGAAAGTCAGAAGCTGGTCAAAGTAGCTGTATAAAAAGTGCATAAAACCCTTTGAACAGTTATTGACTCTGACTTCGTCTAAAAAATCATCTACTGCTTTTTGTGACCTTTTGTCACTGCACTTTAGGGTAAACGTACCTAAAAGCCTCGTGATTTTTGAGATAGCCGCATCAATAACCGGCACCGCCTCGCGCAGACTCTCATATAGCTCGAACTGCTTTTTTGCGTATGGTGAGTAGTTATCAATACTCATAAACGGATGACTTACGGAATGTGACACAGAGGTCTGGACACTGCTGTCGGCTGCTTTATTTTTTGCAGAAAATAATTTCAATTTATTACCTCCTGTTACACTTATCTACTCATAGCAACACAGTAAAAGTCTTCTGTGTCGCTGTCTAAAATCGTGGTGACAAAATACCTGATGTCATCCATCGCATGGTCGTTTGATTTGACTACTGAATCGTTGTGTGAATTTTCGCTCCATCTGTAAAGAGAAAACTCTCTTTTTGCATCTTTACAGTTTTCGCAGATTTTTATTTTTCCTTCTTTCAGCGCTGAACACACGCACCGTATTCCGTCTATAACGTTGTTTTTTGCACTTACTACATTAAATTTTGAGTGCCTTTTGATAACCTCAATAAAGCTCGCTGCTGACGGATCCACCGTGACTAAGGAGACTTTTCTGTCGCCCACAAGGCTCAAAAGCGCCTTATAGTGTTCCTCGTCGGTTCGTTGAATTCCCTCTACTTTTGAATCGTAGTAGTACTCATCAATCCGATACCACACGTCATCTTTTTTTGCCCATAACCCGAATGAGCTGGGATTCACGGTACCGTAATCGCACGACACCGCATAGTCCTCGAACTCACCTTTTGGTACAGGCACGAATGCGCTGTCGTCCTCCATGAAAGGATACACAGCACCACACACCGCTACCCACTCGCCTTTTACAAACCTGCGATAAAAAGAACCGCTATAAAGCTTCTCATATCGCTTTATCATCTTTTTTGACAGCGATGGGTTATCGTGCATTTTAAAGTGAATATAGAGAGCGTTTTTTTCTTTACGCTTTTTTATCCACTCTCGATAGAACCAATGGGACGGATACTCAGGGTTGCAGTTAAACCAGAACCTGGACCCCGACACAGAGCACCTTGCCAACGCCTGCTCGACAAAAGACCTCGGCATCAATGCAACTTCGTCGAGTAATAATCCGCTGAGTGTCATTCCCTGAATGAGTGATGCAGAGCTCTCGTCTTTTCCACCGAATAGATAAAAGCGGTTAAGTCTACCGTTGAATTGGACCTCAAGTACGTTTTCGCTTGATTTAAGCTTTGCCTCAAACCCAAGCTCCTTTAAAGCAGGAATCAAAGGCGAAACCAGATTTCTTTTCAGCGAACGCACCGTTTTTGAGCACAGAGCAAACGACGAATCAGAAAACCGTGAAAACGCCCACAGCACAAACGAAACTGACATACAGAAAGTTTTGCCTGACCTGACAGCCCCGTCACAGATCAGCGCATCAAAATCTCTGTACTTAGAATTATTGTGCCACCACGTAAACACCATCATCTGTTTCTTCGAAAATGGCTTATACTCCAAACCCATCACTCTTTTCATCGCTAAGGCATTTTGCTCCCATATACAGCGCGTCTACCAGACCATTCGAGTTATTATGGTCGTCGCTGTGTTTCGGAATTAGTTTTTCGAGTGCTTTGAGTCTATCGAAAAACTTGATTTCCATCGCACCGTCCTTAGGTTTTTTGATTTCCGACACCATGAATAAATCCATATCCTTGAGCTTTTCTTTCTCAGGGTTTTCAGAAAATAAAAGCCCCACCGCATCACTCACTGTGCTACACGCAAGCTTATGATACAAAACCGTAGATATACTGAAGAGAACGTGTGAGTACACCTTGGCGTTGTGTGAAATTTCTTCACATATATCTTCTCGCAGCATCAGGCTATACGCTTTATCAAGCGGATTTTTTGAGTACCCCGCCTTTTTAGCGGAACTTTCCGCGTCACAGCTTACACAGTAGTATCTGCAAAACAGCTTTTCCTTCAAAGAAAGCCCTTCTTTTCTTTTTCCCAACATATCAGTCCTTTCATATGGCTCTCACTAATCCCTACTAAAGGCAGAAAAATTGCATACTTTTATGCAACTTTTTTAAAAAAAGTGAAATTTTTTATAAATACGGCTCTTTTTGGTAATGATATAGTAAAGATTTGAACACAAGGAACGATTAAATGTTTACTAATGATTTCAAAAACAACCGCGAGCTTTTGAAAAACGCTCTTCGAAGCGACGAGTGCTTTGATATAATCGAGCGAAAAATCACGCTCAATAACAAACAAGCCGTGATGTTCTACATCGATGGATTCGTAAAAGACGACACCATGGAGCACATCATGGAGTATTTCTACCAAAATACAAACGAAGACATAACAGCTGATGCGCGTACATTTGCGTCATACTGCGTGCCTTACGTCGAGGTAGATGTGATGGGCGACATCGATATGATAGTCAAAAACGTGCTGTCGGGTATTTCGTGTCTGATGGTGGACGGGTTTTCCCAGTGCGTTATGCTCGATATGCGTACCTATCCCCAGCGAAACACATCAGAGCCTCAGGACGATAAGGTGCTTCGAGGTTCAAAAGACGGTTTCGTAGAAACGCTCATATTCAACTGTGCACTAATCAGAAGACGTATCCGCGACCCGAAATTCACCACCACAGTACTAAGCGCCGGTACATCTTCGCAGACTGACATAGTAGTGTGCTACATGGAAAACAAGGTGGATAAAACACTTTTAAAAACCATAAAAAGCAAAATAAAAAACCTCGATATCGAGGCTCTATCTATGAATCAACAGAGTCTCATCGAGGCTTTATATCCTAAAAAGTGGTACAATCCTTTCCCTAAAGTAAAATACACCGAGCGACCTGACGTGGCAGCAGCGGTGTGTTTAAAGGGAAGTATAGTAATCTTAGTTGATAATTCTCCGTCAGCCTTACTACTACCTACTTCGATTTTCGAAGTACTCGAAGAAGCCGACGACTACTATTTTCCGCCGATTACGGGAACGTATATCAGAATAGCACGATATTTAATCACATTTGTGTCGGTGCTTTTAACACCATTATGGCTGCTATCAATCCAAAATCCCGAGCTTGTCCCCGAGACTTTCAAATTCATCATACCCGACCAAAGTGGCATAAACATTCCGATATTCTGGCAGCTAATCATCATCGAAATCGGCATTGACGGACTTAGACTTGCGGCTTTGAACACTCCCGACAGCCTCTCAGCATCGCTTTCCATCATCGGAGCGATAGCGTTCTCGGAGTTTGCCATTGACTCAGGGTGGTTCTCGATGGAAGTTATACTTTATATGGCGTTCGTGACTATTGCGACGTACAGCCAGCCAAGTTACGAACTCGGATACAGCCTGAAGTTTTTGCGAATGATACTGCTGATACTCACACGAATACTGAACATTTTCGGCTTTGCTATCGGTATAATACTGAGCATCGTACTGCTCTTTACTAACAAAACCCTCTCAGGAAAGAGCTATATGTATCCGCTGTTCCCGCTGAATCCGAAAGAACTGCTTTTAAAGCTCACACGAATCCGTTCTACTGCGAAAAAAACAAATTAACGCTCAGCACTCCCAGTACTGCTGCTGTAAAATCCGCCATAAGTGACGCAAAAAGCGTGTGGCGGATTTTTTTTATGTTTACCGCCGAAAAATACACAGAAATAGCGTAAAACGTCGTTTCCGTTGAGCCAGCAATCACCGATGCACACCGACCTATAAAGCTGTCGGGGCCGTAGTTTTTTAGCACATCAGACAGCAGTGCGGTCGATGACCCACCAGACACAGGTCTGAGTAGTGTCATCGGTAGAAGCTCTTTTGGAAAACCTATTTTCTCGCATAATGGTGACAAAAGTTCACAAAAAGCGCCCATAACACCGCTTGATTTGAGCATCGAAACTCCGACGATGAGTGCGATTAGAGTAGGCGCAATATCATAGAGTATTTTCATTCCTTCTTTAGCGCCAGCAACAAACGCATCGAAAACCGCAACTTTTCTCATAAGTCCGTACAGCAGTACACTTCCCATCAATATCGGCATCACATATTCCATTTTTTGCTCCCCGTTTTCATAAAAATTTTATTTACACTCAACCCCACCATTAGTGCAATAATAGACGTAAACCAAACGCAGAAAATAATATCAAACGGCGAATCGCTACCATATGATGCACGCATAGCAGCTATTGTAGTCGGTAAAAGCTGTAAAGACGCGGTATTGAGCACCACGAAAGTCACCATGCTGTCAGATGCCACATTTCCTCTTACATCTTGTGCTAGCTCTTTCATCGCCTTTATACCGAGCACAGTAGCCGCATTTCCAAGTCCTAAAAGGTTAGCGCTTACATTCATCGAAATATATGAGAAAGCCTTGCTGTTTTTGTCTACGTCCTTGAAAATAAACGATAAAATCGGTGCACAAAGCTTTGAAATTTTCTCAGTCAGTCCGCTGACTTTCGCCACATTCATCACCCCTGACCACAGACACATCATAGCGCTCATCGTGATAATCAGCTCGACCGCATCACCGCAGCCTTCAGTAATCGAGCGTGACAAATCGTCACCACTACCGAATATAAGCGAAAAAACAACGCTTACACCGACCATAAAAGTAAAAATATAGGAAAGCATAGTACCACCTTTTGCTAAATTTATCATTTTTTATCGATTTCACTAATATTTTAGCAAAAAACCATTGACAGCCTTTTTTGGATTTGGTAGAATATAGTCATAAAATTAAAGAAAAGGAATGATTTTCATGAAACCAGCAGGATTTATTCTCAAAATTGACCAACTCGGACGTATCGTTATTCCAAAGCCACTGAGAAAAAAGTACGACCTTGAACTGGGCGATAGCTTAGAGCTTTTCAGCGAGCCTGATTCTATCGTGATGAAGAAGTACCAGATGAGCTGTGCTTTCTGTGGTAACGACGACAACCTCACCAAATTCAAGGAAAAGACCGTGTGCGAAAACTGCATCAACGAGCTCAAAGGAATCTGATACCGCTAGTTTATATCCACTAAAATATATATTTATTTATTAAACATTATTCTAGTTAGGAGCATAATTATGAAAAGAACCGATAAAAAGAACTACTATCTTGATATTGCGGAAACCGTCCTTGAACGTGGCACATGTCTGAGACGTAATTTCGGTGCTATTATAGTGAAGAATGACCAGATTGTATCGACGGGATATGTCGGTGCTCCACGAGGCAGAAAGAACTGCATCGATATGGGAGTGTGCGTACGTGAGCAGAATAATATACCGCGTGGTGAACGCTACGAGCTGTGTCGCTCGGTACACGCAGAAGCCAACGCTATCATCCACGCATCACGTGATGCTATGCTGGGTTCTACTCTCTATCTGGTAGGTAAAGATGCCAAAACCGGCGAGTATGTTGAGAATGCGTGTGCGTGCTCTATGTGTAAACGCATGATCATCAACGCAGGCATCAAGAAAGTCATCATCAGAAATAGTAAAGATAAATTCACCGCCATCTACGTTGACGAATGGATTCAGAACGACGAATCGCTTGACGCAGTACTCGGTTATTAATGACGAAAAAGGCACAGCTTTTGGAATACACCGAAAGCCGTGCCTTTTGTTTTTTCATTAGGGCATAAAACCCTCCCTTACGATTTTCCATCAACGTTTATGATCCCTTCGTAGGGGACGGCGACCGCGACGTCCCGTTGTGCGTAAGCACCAATAAACAAAAATCCCCACCCGAAAATTTTTTCAGGTGGGGATAATTTATGCGTGTTATTACTATACTTCAATTCCTGCAAGATATCTTTGCAAAGCAGTAACGTCAGTAATATTGATATTATCATTTGTATTAAAATTCATTCTGCCGTTAGATTTAAACCCTTCAACGCCTGCGAGATACATTTGGGTGTATGTTGCATCTAAGATATCACAACTTCCGTCCAGATTCACATCAGCCCTATGAATCCCTATGCGACCTGATTCAAACGCTTTTGATATATCAAGTTCTTCACTTTCCCACGCTTCTTCAAGAGTATATACCTTTTGCTTTGCAGGAACATACACATAATAACCCAACTCATAAGGATAATCCATTGAGTCTGAAAACACTCTGTAATCTCCAAAATATCTACGTGAGCTTGCAGGCTCTCCGCAACCGGTTAATGCTTTAAATACTACATATTCAGGCTTTGATAGAGTTGCTTCATCGTGTGCATAAAGCATATTGTAGTATATCCAGATATTATTTTGTCCCTTAAATAATTCAGGATAAAAATGTGACATAATCTCATCTTCATATGTTGAATCGATGTTCGATAAAATATTATGCATATACACATCTTCATCATCTACATACGCTGATACAGAAACAGCAGAAAACATCAGACACATAATCAGCATAAGAGCAGTTATATATATAATTCTTTTCATAAAATCAACTCCTTAGATTTATTTAAAAAGCAGAGTATTTTATGCTTCAATTCCTGCTAGCTTCATCTGGATAGCGGTAGCGTCCATTACGGTACGCTGACCATCTTGGTCGTAATCTGAGAGATAAAAAGGAGTTTCGTAGTAGGGTTTATTATCACCTAGTGAGAACTCATGAATTCCTGCTAGTGCCTGCTGAATAAAAGTTGCATCAAGGACAGTTAATTCTCCGTCCGCATCAGCATCACCCATAAATTCACCGATGTTTTCCCATACATACTCCTCAAAACCATCGAGTTCTAAGTTATCAGGGTGAGAAACACCTCTGAACTCATCAGCTTTCACATCGTAAACTACTATGCCAAATATAAATACCAGACAGTTCATATCATTTTCGATGAACTTACCGCAAAATACAGTTGAGCAAAACTGTTGCTCCGCTGGGTAAACAGAAACTTCAATAAATGCCCAATCTATATTCCCTTCTGCATCGTAATGATAGTAAGTTTCTCTGTAATTA
>JAFVVB010000198.1 GCA_017502425.1 Ruminococcus sp.
AGCTACTACAAGTAATCTTTCCTATGTTGATAAGACTTCTAAAAAGGGCACAACCTACACATACACTATCCGCGCATATTCAGGCAAAACCATGAGTTCATACTTAAGCGGTAAAAGCTGTAAAGACAGCCATTGATGGTAGCTTTAAAATAACTTAATAGTTTTAAAGGGTTATCTCACAAATAGGTGGGATAGCCCTTTTCTTTTTGTTGTAATTTGATGTAAACTGGGGTATAATGTCTTTTGTGTGAATACATTTATTGCAATAAAAATAAACTGATTATGGTGAGAAATATGTTCAGAAAAATTTTGGCATCACGATTTTTTATTGGTGCCCTTTGCATAGTGGTAGAGTTTTCTATCATCATTTCGCTAGTCATATGGCTTAATGATATGTATCAATTTTTGTCTGTGCTGATGTGGGGATTTTATATTATCACACTTTTATACATATTAAACCGAGATGAAATCGTTGAAAACAAACTGCCTTGGCTGGTTATTATGTTACTACTGCCTGTGCTCGGAGCTTTTGTGTTCTTCCTTTTATCAAGTAACAACGCCAGTAAAAAGGACTACGAAAGATTTTCTGCTTCTGCACATAAAATCAAACCGCATATGCACCAGACTGATAACTTAGATAAGCTAAAAGAGCAAGATACCGATGCGTATGCTCAGGCAAGGTATCTGTACGAATGTGCTAAAATGCCTGTTTTTGATAAATCGAAGACCACTTACTATCCGATTGGTGAAGATTTTCACGCTGATTTACTAAGTGAGCTTAAAGAGGCAGAAGACTTCATTTTCATGGAGTATTTCATTATTCAACAAGGCGTTATGTGGGATTCTATCCACGAAGTGCTCGTAGATAAAGCTAAAAGAGGTGTTAAGGTGTGCGTGATGTACGATGATTTAGGATGCATTGCAACCCTTGACAGCAGATACTACGAAGTGCTCAGAAAAGAGGGTATTGAGTGCACACCGTGTAATAAATTCAAGCCGATTTTATCCCATATTCATAACAACCGTGACCATAGAAAAATCACGGTTATAGACGGAAAAGTCGGTTTTACGGGTGGTATCAATTTAGCTGATGAGTACATCAACGCATACGTAAAGCACGGCCACTGGAAGGACACCGCAGTGAAAATCGAGGGCGAAGCAGTAAAGAATCTCACAGCACTTTTCATTTCTTTATGGAATATGCAGCAGGAAGTAAAACCGATTGAGCCATCAAAGTATTTAAGCGTAACAAAAGGCGGCGACAACGGCAAAGGCTACGTTATTCCTTTTGGTGATTCTCCTAGTCCTATCGATACCGTTGATATTGGTAAGAATGTGTATATGAATCTGCTTAACTTAAGCAGAGATTACATATATATCACTACTCCGTACTTAATCTGTGACCGTGAGTTACTAAACGCTATGTGTAACGCAGCGTTAAGAGGTGTTGACGTACGGCTAATCACTCCTCACATTCCTGATAAAAAAGCGGTATTCGCTATGACACGCTCCAACTATAAAAAGCTCATCGACAGCGGTGTCAAGGTGTACGAATACACTCCGGGATTTATCCACGCAAAGAGCTTTGTTAGTGATGATAAATTCGCCGTGTGCGGTACTATAAACCTTGATTATCGTTCTTTGGTGCACCACTTTGAGTGTGGTGCGTGGATGTACAACACCGAGAGCATAATCGATATGAAAGAAGACTTTTTAGATACTGTTTCTAAGTCCCAGCTTATCTCTAAGCGTCAGGCTACTTTCAGCTTTTTTGACAGATTATTCGCAGAGATTATGAAGGTGTTCTCTCCGATGCTGTAAAATCATATAATGAACATAAAAAAGGCACTCGTAAATGAGTGCCTTTAGTGTTATTCAAAACATTTGAGGAATACTAGTATCAGTATCCAAGACCAAACGCAAGTGCTTCAGGGAAGTAAAGTGCCCAGAACATCTCGTTATGAGTAGCGTCGTTATCTACTACGGTAGTCATAAGCTGTGATGGATAGCCTTTCTTTTCCATCCAACCCTGCATAGCTACTGCGTAAGGGTAGAGCTCCTGCTCTAAAGAATCCTTAGGTGAGTTGCCGTTGAAGAAGTAGATTCTAGGAAGTTTATCGGTTTTTGAGAAATCAAATTTTGAAAGGTATGTGTTCCATGTAGCTTCGCTGTAAAGCAAGAACGCAGGGGAGATAGCACCGATGAAGCTGAATTTATCCATATGCTCCATACCGATGTAGAATGACTCGATACCGCCTGATGATGAGCCTGCGATACCACGGTGGGAGTTAGTGTTGTAGTTTGCGTCAACGTAAGGAATGACTTTTTCTACCACAAAGTCAGCGTATGCTTTTCCGGTACCGTTTTTGAAACCACCGCTGTTATAAGAAGGTACAACGTCGCCGATATCAGGGGTGAGTTCTGAGTCACGTTTAGCGTTAGCGTTATCAATACCTACTACGATAAGACCGTCACCGCCGTTTTGCATATAAGAAAGAACAGTTTCGTCAACTTCCCATTCGTACTGTGAGCAGTGCTCGTCGTTACCAAAAAGGTTCTGGCCGTCAGTCATATAAAGTACTGAGTATTTTTTATCTTTATCGCTTGCGTCATAACCTACCGGTGTCCAGATAGTGATGCGTTTATTATATCCTTTGCTGTATTCGAGGTTAACCTGCTTGATAGTGCCCTCGTTTTCCTGACCGTATGGGTAGAGAGCAGCGACGAATTTAGAGTTCTTAATACCGCTTATAAAGTAGCCTGAGTTAGCTACGGTGAGTGGAGTGTCGGTAGTCTGGGCGGTGCCGTTAGAGAAAATAACACGGTCGTACTTTGAAGTATCTGCTGTGAATTTATACACAGTTTCACCGTAGGTGTTAGTAGTGCCTAAGGTGAGTTCTTCACCAGGCCACGTTACTACGCTTTCACCGCTTTTGCTGTTATAGATGTATACGTAGCAGGTTTTCCATTTGCGGTTATTAGTGAAATAAAAATCAATTACAGGGTCAACTTTATTCATAGTATCGTTTTCCTTCTGTACAGGGAATTTATCGATAATGCTTGCAACAAACTGCTGAATCTGTGTCGCGTCTAAAATGGTGACATTACCGTCGCCATCAACATCGGATTTAGCGTTTTCATCGATAGGTGCTAAATCAGCGACGTACTGCTGAATCAAGGTAGCGTCAAGAACGCTTACGTTGCCATCTAAGTCGACGTCACCGTATAGCGGTGTGTTTGACGCAAACGTAGGAACAACCAACGATGATAGAAGAATCAAAGCGGAAAGCATGATAGAAATAACGGTTTTACGCATGATAAATACCTCCGGAATCGGGATTTTTATATTTACATTCAAATTGTAACATCAAGAGAGCCTATATTCAAGTAGGAATTGAGATTTTTACTTATAGTTTCATATAATCCGTGTTGACAATATACTACAATATTTGATATAATTTCATATGTATAAATGGGATAATAGGGTTATTTTTAAATATCAGGATTAAAAGGTGAAAAATGGCTTTTTTTAATAAGAAAAAATTGAAGCTTTCTAAGTCAGAGCGTTTATACGAACCTGAAGAGGAAAGCGTGCTTTCTAAACTTACTAGATTTAATGTTTTCGTTATTATTGCGGTCGTTGCGGTGCTTGCTGTGGTGCTCGTTATTTTAGCGATGAATTTCGGTAATAACAGTTTAAAAGGCTTTGTTAGTGCTTCGTCCAAAAGCTTTGATAGCGGTAGCTTTGACTACCATATCGAAGCCGGAATGAACGATAAGAAAATGATGGAGTACACGGGAAGTTTTGAGCTTGATTTAAGTGAAAAGACGATGAGCTCTTGCTACCACGCTGTGTACGAGGATTATGAGTACGACGCTGTACTTTTATCTGAAAACGAGGTTGCGTACCGAGGTAACTACTACGGTGGCAAGTGGAGCGTAGAAGACTACACTAACAAGGCGCTCGACTTCTACGATTTTTACACTGACTACCGAAAATACGAGTTCGACGCGGGTGCTGCTGTTCGTTTTACTGAGAAAACGAAGACTTATAGCGCTACGCAACTTGACATAGCGATTAACGATATCATCAGCGATCTTTCCACTCGTAGTTCTATGAAAAATATTTTGCACCAGCAGATTACTCAAAGCGGTGGCAATACTACCATTACTTATAATGTTGAGATGGATGACGTGTTCGATATTATAGTAAGTCACATCGGCTCTGCATACACAAGCGCTAACGAGTTCAGCAGTTTCAAAGAGAGAGTAGAAAAAAGCAAAGCTAACTTAGAAAAAGCTGAAACCGTGATTTCGTATACTACTGACTCTAAAGGTCACTTAACAGAAATTACTATCAATTATAAGGTTGATAGTCAGGAGTATTATATTAACGCTGAGCTTAGCAATTTCTCGAATGCTAAAGTAGAAATTCCTGATGGCTTTACTGAAGCGGCATCACTTGAATAATAGTATTAACTTTATTTTATAAAAAGGAGGGGGAGAGCATGAGAAGAACGTACTATATTGACTATGCGTGTGCGTGCACTTTAGGCAAAGTCAGAAAAAACAACGAAGATAACTTCTACTGTGATAAAAATTACAGGCTCAACCCCGATTTACTTGAAGACGTGGTACTTTGCGGTAAAGTCCGCTCTACCGATAACGAGCTTTTTGCAGTGTTTGACGGTATGGGTGGCGAAGCGTGTGGTGAGGTAGCGTCGTTCATAGCTGCCCAGAATTGCTACGATTACTGTAAGGATAAAGACAGCTACGACGAGTATCTGTATGAACTCAGTAACATATTGAACAAAAAAATAGTCGAAGAAACCAAGGCGCGATCGCAGGTGCTCATGGGCACTACCGCCGCTATGATTCAGTTTCATAAAAACGAGATTTACATACTCAACGCTGGCGACAGCAGGATATATAAATTCACTAAGAATAAACTCGATTTGATATCCGAAGACCATGTGGTCGAGGGCTTTAACTCAAAAGCTCCGCTGACTAAATTCTTAGGCATACCTCAGGATGAGCTTTTACCATATATCGCTAAAGGTGCATATAAAAACGCAGATGTGTTCATACTGTGCACGGACGGTGTTTACGATATGGTGAAAGAAGAGCAGATGATTTCCCTTCTCAAGCAGAAAAAGAAGCTAAGTAAAATTGCTGAGGATATCATCGAACATGCTAAGAAAAACGGCGGTATAGATAATGCCACCGTAATACTGTGTAAAATTACTACTCAAAAAGCTAGTTGATAAGGAAGTTTTTTATGGCATATAAAAACGATAGAACCAAAAACAGAAGAAGATATAAATCACGTTACCGCAGTGCTCATAACTATAAGCAGAAACGTTCAGCGTCCCAGACTAAAGCGGCGGTGCTTGTGAGTGTGATGACATTCGTAGTGATTGCGTCTTTGATAGTGGTGTTCACTTTCGGTGACAGCATCTACCATTCGCTTGATAAAAAATTAAGCGACATTACCGCTACCGAGAAGGTAACCGAGGCTACTGAAAAACCTACCGTAAAGCCTACTCAAAAACCTACACAGCCTCCTACCGAGCCACCTACACTACCCCCTGTTGAGCAGGACGCTCAGTTTATGTCGTTGCTTAAGAAGAATAACTTAGAGGTTGAGAATATCGCAGGTAGCCAGATTATTTTCGTAGACGGTGACGAAACCACGCTTTCGTGCAAGGTTTACTGCTATGAAAAAGACGATGCTGGTGCGTATAAACTCGCACTCGGTCCGTTTGACGGATATATTGGCTCTTCGGGTATCAGCGAAACAGTAGGACCTCAAGACTATATCACACCAATCGGTGTGTTCAACATCGAGTACGCTTTCGGTACTAAAATGAATCCGGGATGCGGTGTTGAGTACACTCAGTTTGATGTTTACGACAGATGGGTTACTGACCCTGCGTCACTCAATTACAACAGATGGGTTGATGAAAACGTAACCGAGGATTGGTCAACATCTCAGTGGCTGTACGAATACACGCTGACTTATCCTCACGCTGTGGTATTTGACTACAACCGCTCTCCGGTTGATAAAACCAAAGGCTGTGCTAAATTCTTGCATGTATCAGACGGCCCTACTAAGGGTGGTGTCGGTATCAGCGAGACCGATATATGCTCGATTATGTACTGGTTGAATGCTTCTAAACTTCCACAGATTGCTATCGCTAAAGCTAACTGAATATAAAAAACGGGTCTGTACATAAAGCGTACAGACCCTTTTCTTATGTTTTGATTTTTTTACTTGGTAGCTGTG
This sequence comes from Ruminococcus sp., assembly GCA_017502425.1. GTDB lineage: Bacteria > Bacillota > Clostridia > Oscillospirales > Acutalibacteraceae > Ruminococcoides. Next base: position 6,287 of record JAFVVB010000198.1, read on the forward strand.
CTAATACGATAGCAAGGAACATAATAACGCAACCTGTAATCTCGATAAATGAGAGTGATTTGCCCATCAGTACCCATCCGCCCAGTGCCGCAAATACTGACTCTAAACTCATTAAAATGGAAGCGACGGTAGGATTACTAGAATATTTCTGGCCGATTATCTGGAGGGTGTATCCCACACCTGATGAAACGACACCTAAGTATAATAAGTATTTAAAAGCGCTCATAATGCTTTCTGTGTCAGGTCTTTCAAATACAAGCATCAGCACAAGTGACAAAACGCCACATGTGAAAAACTGTATAGCAGAGAGCTTTATAGGGTCAACCCTTTCTATGAAGTGGTCAACACACAGTATCTGGAACGAAAATGATAGTGCACAGCATAGTACAACAAGGTCGCCTAAGTATATGCCCGATAGTCCTAAGCTTCCGCATAAAAGATACAGTCCTAAAGTAGCGATAGCTACGCTTATCCATACGTTTATAGAAACTCTGCGTTTGAAGAACAGTCCGCACAGCGGTACTAAAACAACGTATAAAGCGGTGATAAATCCGCTACGCGCGGATATAGCCGCATCGTCAGGATAAAGCGAAATACCGAATTGCTGAAGATTAGACGATACACATAGCAGTATACCGCACAGCACACCTGCTTTGATAACTAAATACCTGTCTTCTTTAGTTTTTTCGAGTATCGGTTTTTTAGCGACTTTTCGTGAAAAAATAATGAGTGGAATCAGCGCTATTGATGCTATGAATGAGCGCAGGGCGTTGACGGTGAAGGTGTCAACGTATTTAGCGGCTTGCTCCTGAGATACAAAAGCCACACCCCACACAACAGCGGCGGTCAAAAGCGCAATATTAGCTAAAAATTTACGTTTGTTCATATATGCCTCCGATTTTACCTATTGAATGATATAATAAAAAGGCATTTATGTCAATATCTTGTAACACAGTAGTTGAAAACAGCAATATTTAGTGGTATAATAAAATCTATTGCGAAGTGAATTTTGACTTTTAATATATATCTATATATCGTGTGGAGGATAAAATGAAAAAATTTATCATAGTAAGCGTATCGCTGATTTTAGTAGCGGCGGGAGTTTTCTCACTCAGTCTGTATAGCTTTTTTTCAAAAAGCGAGGATAAAACCGAGCCTGATTTAAAAGAAACCGTAGTAGAAAAAGCTACTAAAGACGAAGTGAAAAAAGAAGTGAAAACTGATACTGATTATCTTACTTTGCTAAGCGATAACGGAATCTTTTCCGATAACTACGAAAAAGCCTACGATTACGTATCAAAAATGACTAAAGAGCAGATGGTTGGTCAGATGATTCTGTCAAGCTGTCCTACTGACGAAAGTGATTTGGATTTAGTCACCAGATACGCACTCGGTGGCTATGTATTCACAAGCGACAATTTTTACTCACTAGATGCTAGTGGCATCAAGGATAAGCTTTCAAAGTATAACGAAAGCGCATCGACACCGATGGTTATGGCGGTGAAAGAAGAGGGCGGTGCTGTGACTACCGTAAGCGACTTGCCTGCTTTTACTGAATATAATTTTGCTCACAACCGAGAGACTTTTGTAACAGGTGGTATGGACCAGATAAAGGTTGAAGAGCAGAAAAAAGCCGAGATGCTTTCTTCAATTGGTATCAATCTTAATTTAGCTCCTGTGTGCGATATGGCAGTAGAGCAGAACCAGATTATGTACTCACGCTCACTCGGTGGTACGGTAGAAGAAACGTGTGAATTCGTTAAAAACGTAACTGAAATCAGCCAGAGCAAGGGAGTTTCCGTAGCACTCAAGCATTTTCCGGGCTACGGAACAACGCCTGATACTATGGACGCAGTAGTTACTGACACAAGGGAGAACAGCGTTTTTGAAACCAACGACTTCAAGCCGTTTGAAGCGGGCGTTGAGGCTAAATCCCACTGCGTGATGGTGTCTAACGTACTGGTGCAAAGCTTAGACCCTACGTGTGTAGCATCGCTTTCTGATTATATCCACACTATACTCAGAGAACGCATCGGCTTTACGGGTCTTGCTATCACCGATAATCTTGATAGCGCTGATTACAGCGGATACAGCGGTGGTAAAAACGTCTATGTTCAGGCGGTGCTAAGTGGCAACGATATGATAATGGTAGATAAAGCCGAGGACGCATATATGGCTATATTAAACGGCTTGAACGACGGCACTATCGACGAGGAAATCATCAAAAAAGCGTGTCTTAGAATCATCGCATATAAATACACAGCAGGTATTTTAGTTTAATTAGCGTAAATGAAAAATTCCCCCGTGTACTGAAATTTCAGTATACGGGGGATTTTCTTTTGCGTTTTAGTTTTCGAAGAAACTCAGTATATCTTCCTTTTTGCCGATTATTTTGCCCTGAGCGTAGTTAGGTCTGCCGCCACCTTTGCCATTAAAACTTTCGTTTAAAGCTTTTACGGTGTCGCGTACGTCAAAAGTAGCGCTTGAGATAATATAGGAGAAGTCGCCGTTTTCGCCTTCGCTGAAGAAAGCTGAAAGCTCAGCGTTTTCTGAGTTTTCGTTGACGAGATTTCTCATATCGTCAAAGCTTGCTCCTTTAGTGAAGCCGAGTGTTTTAGTGCCTATTTTTCTGATATCGAGGTTAGCCTTTGAAAGCTCAGCGTTTAAACGATTTATGGTGGCTTTCTGAGTGCCGATTACCTCGTGGTCACGTATAACGAATTCGCACACCTTATCTCTAGGGGAAGAGAGAAGATGCATCATCTTCTTAGACTCATCGTGGAGTTTTACATAGTCCTCAAACGCGTTTATGCCACACACCATAGTCAGTCGCATACCGCCTTTGTACTGGATATAATCGATGATTTTGATGATACCGATTTCTCCCGTACGGCTTACGTGTGGGGCACAGCACGCACATGTGTCGTATGAATCGATGTTTACAAGACGTACGTTTTCAGTTAAATCAAGCTTGCTTCTGTACTCAAGGTCTTTGAGTAATGAAGCATCAGGATAGTAGGCTTTTACGGCTTTGTTTTCGTACACTGCCATATTAGCTCTTCTTTCGATTTCTTTGATGTCTTTGTCTGAAAGCACACCGCTCGGGTCTAAAGTCATCGTCTTTTCGCTCATATGAAAACCTAAGTTTTCGTAGCCGAAAAGCGAGTGGATAATGCCTGAAACGAGGTGCTCGCCTGTGTGACCCTGCATACGTGCAAAACGGGTATCCCAGTCGAGCTTGCATTTTACTGTGTCACCCACTGAAACAGGATTTTTTATTGTGTGGTAGATGACTTCGTCTTTTATTTGTACATCGAGTACTTTAAAGTCATTGATGTAGCCTGTGTCGGCTTGTTGACCGCCACCTTCAGGAAAGAATGCGGTTTTATCAAGTGTTATGAGATAACCCGATTTACATTCTTCGCACGATAAAACAGTAGCGTCAAATTCCTTTATGTAGGCGTTATCTTCGTATAATTTTACTGTCATAGTAGTCACTTCTTTAATAAGATTATTATGGGTGCTTGCGCACGCGGGACGTCGAGGTCGCCGTCCCCTACGATTAGGGGTGCTTACGCACGCGGGACGTCGAGGTCGCCGTCCCCTACGGTTATGGGTGCTTACGCACGCGGGACGACGCGGTTGCCGTCCCCTACGATTATGGGTGCTTACGCACGCACAAATGACGGAGTGCGAAGCTTTTCTTACAGTAAAGGACCGCCGATAAAAAGCGGTCCTTTAAATTTTAGTCTTTGAGTTTTGAAAGTAAAGTAGCGCGGATAGACTGAGGGTCGCCCTTGCCTTTTAACTCTTTCATACATGCACCGAAAATAGCCATAAGTGCCTTTTCTTTGCCTGATTTATAATCCTGTACTGCCTGAGGATTAGCGCTGATGGCCTTGTCGATAACAGCCTCTATCATAGAGTCATCAACCTTTACTGTGAGTCCGTTTTCTTCACAGTAGCGGATAGGGTCAGCACCGTCTTCGATAACAGCGATGAGAGTTTTCTTAGCACCGCCACGGTTGAGCTTACCGCTCTGGACCATCTTGATGAGGTATGATAAACCTTCTGCTGTGATAGAAAGGTCTTTGAGCTTTAAGCCCGCTTTACGCAGTATTCCTGCACAGTCAGTTAAAATCCACGCAGCAGCGTCTTTAGCGTTACATCCAAGGGCTACAACATCGTCTAAGAGTTTAGCGGCTGAATGCTCGCTTAAAAGCTGAGCGATTTCTTTATCGGAGATGCCGGCTGCCATATACTGCTCTGCTTTTTCATCAAGAGCAACAGGTTTGTTCTTCTTGATTTCCTCGAGCCATTCGTCATCGATAACGATAGGCATGAGGTTAGGGTCAGGGAAGTAGCGGTAGTCAGCTTCGGTTTCCTTGTTACGCATAGCGGAAGTTTTACCAGTAACATCGTCGAAACGGCGTGTTTCCTGTACGAGCTCCTCGGTGCCGAATTCTAACGCGTCCATGTGACGCTGTGCTTCATAGCGGATAGCACGGTCGATAGCTTCGAAAGACGCCATATTCTTAATCTCGGTACGAACACCGAATTCTTCGGTGCCTTCTTCTCTTACTGAGATATTAACGTCGCAACGCATCGCACCTTCTTCGCACTCGGAGATACCGGTGGATTTGAACATAGACTTAAGCTTTCCTAAGTAAGTTACGACTTCCTCAGGAGAGCGAAAATCAGGCTGGGTAACGATTTCGATAAGTGGTACTGATGTACGGTTGAAGTCAACGAAAGATGAGTTACCGCCGTGTACGAGTTTACCTGCGTCTTCTTCCATATGAATCTGCTTGATGCGGATATCACGCTCACCCTGAGCTGTTTTCACCTTTACTAAGCCGTTGACACAGATAGGGTGGTTGAGCTGAGTAATCTGGTAAGCGCATGGAAGGTCAGGATAGTAGTAGTTTTTCTTATCAAAAGTAGTGTAGCGGTTAATCTCGCAGTTGAGCATAAGTCCTGCGGTAGCGGCGAGCTCTACTACACGTTTGTTCATAACTGGGAGCATACCCGGCATACCTGAGCACGCAGGGCACACACAGTCGTTAGGCTCTTTTGGTGATGAATGTCCTCCGCAAGAGCAGAAAATCTTGGATTCGGTGTTTAATTCCACATGGGTTTCAAGGCCGATAACGAGTTCATATGCCATAATTATTCACCTTTCCTTTCGCCCATTTTAGAAAGAGAGAGAAGTGTACTCTCAGAAAAATGTTTACCTAAAAGCTGTACGTTAGAAGAAGCTAGTGCAGGGATACCGATTAAGTTAGCAATAGCAGTGAAAACACTTTCCTCATAAACTTTAGTGAAAGCGTCTTTGATATCGTAGGCTTTGTACTCGTTTTTAGAGCACACAGGAGTGATGAGTGCATCGTAGCTTTCAAAGAGCTCAGCCATTTTCTCAGCTACTACACGTCTGATTCTGAGGGCTTTATCGTAGCAGTCAGCGTAACGTGTTTTAGATAAAACATCTGAGCCGTATAGGATAGTGGTCTTAGTAAGGAAGTTAAAACCTTCGCTACGTGAATTTACGTAAAGCTCATCGATGTTGCGGTAGTTTTCGCTGCGGTGACCGTATTTGACACCGTCGTAGCGAGATACGTTGTTACATGTTTCAGCACACATTAAAATCTGCCATGCTGTGTTTACTGTATCAAAGAAATCAAGGGATACTTCTTCTACTATAACGCCTTTAGCTTTTAAGCTAAGAGTGTAAGCGAGAATCTCTGATTTTACGCTGTCGCAAGCTTTATCTAAAAGTTCTTTTACTATACCGACTTTAGCACCTTTAAGGTCAAGGTCTGTGTCATAAGTGTATGATGTATCAAGAAGTGAAGTGCCGTCTTTTTTATCATTACCTGCGATTACTGACATAATCTCAGAGATAGAGTCAGCATCGTTTGCGTATACACCGAGCTGTTCACCGCTTGCAGCACATGAAATGATACCGTAACGTGATACGGTGCCGTAAGTAGGCTTTAAGAAGTTTACGCCTGATAAAGCGGCAGCACGACGGGTAGAGCCGTTCATATCAACGCCTAAAGCGTATTTAACATCGCCTGATTTAACAAGCTGTGCAGCAGCACCTTTTAAGCTCTCGTTTTCGTCATACTCGTTGTAGTATGAAAACTCGCCGACTAAGTCGAGGGAGAACTCACCAACGTGGGTTTTGCCTTTGATGTCAAAACCTTTTTGCTGTAATCTTTCTACTGCCTCAGCAGAAAACAGCGGTTTATATCCTTCTAAAATATGTGAACCTGCGGATGATACTGTGTCTTTAACGAGGATAGTATCGTCAACCGCAACAGTTCCTTTTTCGTTAATAATTTCTGCGTAATATTTCAATGTGCTCACCTCACTTTACAAGTCTTGGAACTACCCAGCTGTCGTCGCTACGCTGTGGAGCAGAAGATAGAAGCTCTTCACGAGTGAACGGCTGGATACGTTTATCTTCTCTTAGTACGTTAGTCATTTCCATTACGTGGACCATAGGAGTAACGTTTTCAGTATCAATAGTGCTAAGTGATTTTTCGTTTTCTTTCATCTTAGCAAAGATATCCTGCATAACTGATTCTTCATCGTCAGTAAGTGAAAGCTGGTTTAACTGCTGAGAGTTAGAGAAAGTTGAGCGTTTATTAGTGCTTACTTTAGCTGTGCCTTTATTAGAGCCGCGATGAGCAAGAGCGCTTGAGTTACCTAAAAGGTGAACGTCCTCTAACTGCTGGTCGGATACTTCAGAAGGTGCACCGAGCAGTAAATCCTGAGCGTTACCGTTTAATGGGAACGCAATAACGTCTAAGATTTTCTCTTCGTCTGTAAGGAGCATTACCATACGGTCGATACCAGGCGCCATACCTGCGTGTGGTGGTGCACCGTACTGGAACGCTGTGTATAAAGCGTTGAAACGCTTTTTGAGTTCGCTCTCTTCGTAACCTGCAATCTCGAACGCTTTCTTCATAATCTCGATGTCGTGGTTACGTACTGCACCTGATGCAAGCTCGATACCGTTACATACTAAGTCGTACTGGTAAGCTAAAACTTCTTCAGGGTGCTTGTTAAGAAGTGCGTCCATACCGCCCTGAGGCATAGAGAATGGGTTATGAGTGAAGATAGTTTCTCCTGTTTCTTCGTCTTCTTCAAACATAGGGAAGTCAACAACGAAGCAGAATTCAAACGCATCGTCTTTGATTAAGTCAAGCTGGGAAGGAGCGGCAAGCCATGTGCGAATCATACCGGCTTTTTTCTCGGTATCGTTCTTTTTATCGTCGCAGATAAAGAAGAGTGTTTCGCCTTCTTTAACGCCTGAAATTTCGGTGATTTCCTGCTTTTGCTCTTCGCTCAAAAACTTTGCGATAGGGCCGGCGAAAACACCTTCTTTTAAAGTAATGTAACCTAAACCGCCTAAGCCTACTTCCATAGAAGTAGCGTATTTTAAGGAGTCTTCGAAGAACTTCTTGGATTTGCCCTGACAGTTAGCGACGATACCTCGTACAGGCTTGCCTTTGAATGCAGGGAAAGCGACATTAGAGAAGAAATTTGTTAAGTCGCAGATAGTAAGCGGGTTTCTTAAGTCAGGTTTATCAGAGCCGTAAGTCATCATAGCATCAGCGTATGTGATACGTCGAAATGGCTTAGGAGTGACTTTCTTATCAGAGAAAGTAGTGAAAGTATCGTAGATTACGTCTTCGCAGATGTCGAGCACTTCTTCCTGTGTCGCAAAAGCCATCTCAAAGTCGAGCTGATAGAACTCACCCGGAGAACGGTCAGCACGTGCGTCTTCGTCTCTGAAACACGGAGCAACCTGAAAATATTTATCAAAACCTGACACCATTAAAAGCTGTTTGAACTGCTGTGGTGCCTGAGGTAAAGCGTAGAATTTACCCGGATGTTTACGTGATGGTACTAAGAAGTCACGAGCACCCTCAGGAGAAGATGCAGTAAGTATAGGAGTCTGCATATCGAGGAAGTCTTTTTCTTCCATTTTGTTACGTAAATGACGGATAATCTTAGAACGCATAACGAGGTTGTTGTGGTTCTTAGGATTACGTAAATCGAGGTAACGGTATTTGAGTCTTAACTCATCTTTAGATAAACGTGAGTTGGAAACCTCGAACGGAAGCATGTTAGTGCTTTTGCCGAGTACTGTGAGAGTGTCAGCAACAAGCTCAACGTAGCCTGTGGCGATTTTCTCGTTGACGGTTTCTTCGTCACGTTTCTCGACTTTACCGGTGACTGAGATAACAGTCTCGCGGTTTACGTTTTCGAGTAGTTTTTCGTCATGAACGACAACCTGAGTGATACCTGTGTAGTCACGTAAATCCACGAAGATAACACCGCCGTGGTCACGGATAACGTCAACCCAGCCAGCTAAAGACACAGTAGAGCCAACGTGAGTATCACGTATGTCGTTACAGTATAGAGTTCTGTACATAATATTTAACCTCCAAAGTAGGATTGTTTATTATTTGTGAGTGCTTATGCACGCGG
>JAFVVB010000199.1 GCA_017502425.1 Ruminococcus sp.
TAGAACTTACCAAAGTTACCTTTTGAATCAACATATGGATGTAAAAGTGCTTCGTAACCACGTGATAAACGCACCATAGTATCATAAATAGCAGCATCACCATGAGGGTTAAGTTTCATGGTTGCACCAACAATGTTGGCGGATTTGGTTCTGCCACCTGACAAAAGTCCCATTTTATACATGGTATATAAAAGCTTTCTATGAGAAGGTTTAAAACCATCAATCTCAGGAATAGCACGTGACATAATAACACTCATAGCATACGGCATATAGTTAGTTTCAATGGTATGAGCGATTTTTTGCTCAACCACGTCACCTGCACCGGCAATGACACCGTTTTGAAGTGGTTGAACAGATATTTCTTTGTTTTTCTTTTTTCTAGCCATATATATTCACCTATCAAATTAACTTACGTCAAGGTTATCGGTATAATCAGCACCGTTTTCAACGATAAAGTCTTTTCTACCCTGAAGATTATCACCCAGTAGTATATCGAAAATCTGAGAAGTTTTTTCTGCGTCATCAGGCATAACTTTAATGAGTCTGCGTGTAGCAGGATTCATAGTGGTTAAGCTCATCATATCAGGTTCGTTTTCACCAAGACCTTTGCTTCGTTGAACAGTAAACTTCTTACTTCCGATTTCTTCAATATACTTTTCTTTCTCAGCTTCTGTATATGCAAAATACACTTTATCACCGCTTGTGATTTCATAAAGTGGTGATTCAGCAATAAACACTTTACCCGCTTCTATTAAATCAGGAGTAAGACGATATATCATAGTAAGCAGTAGTGTACGAATCTGGAATCCATCGACGTCGGCATCGGTACAGAATATTACTTTTGACCAACGCAGATTATTGATATCAAAATTAGATAAGTCTTTATTTGCTTTTGATTTAACCTGTACACCACAACCGAGAACTTTCAGTAAATCAGTAATAATTTCTGATTTAAAAATTCTGTCATAGTCAGCTTTCAGGCAGTTTAAAATTTTACCTCTGATAGGAATGATAGCCTGAAAATCAGGATTTCGCGCCTGTTTACAAGCGCCAAGAGCCGAGTCACCCTCCACTATGAACAACTCACGTTCAGCAACATCGCGACTTCTACAATCGACGAATTTTGCCACACGGCTAGTCATATCCATATTAGATGTGAGGTTTTTCTTAATTCTTACTCGTGTTTTCTCAGCATCTTCTCGAGAGCGTTTGTTTATAAGAACCTGAGCACCGATTTTTTCAGCTTCAAGAGGATTTTCAATAAAGTATATCTCAAGCTGACGACGTAAAAACTCAGTCATAGCATCTTGAATACCTTTATTTGTAATCGCTTTTTTGGTCTGATTTTCGTATGAAGTAACGCTTGAGAATGAAGATATAACAATAATGAGACAATCCTCAACATCAGCAAAAGTAATTTTCGATTCATTCTTATTATACTTACTGTTTTGCTTCAAATAATTATCTATCATATAAACAAAAGCGTTACGTACAGCTTTTTCAGGTGCGCCACCGTGCTCAAGAAAACTACTATTGTGGTAATACTCGGTAGCGTTTACTTTATTTGAAAAAGCGAGCGAAATATTGATTTTGCATTTATACTCATCTTTATCAGCTCTGTCTCTGACTTTGCGCTCCGTCTGCCATGTCTGTACGGTAGTCATTCCGGTATCTCCAACCAGCTCTTTTACGTGGTCTTCGATACCATTATCGTATAGAAACTCCTGAGTTTCAAACGAACGTCCGACCTGATTTCTAA
>JAFVVB010000200.1 GCA_017502425.1 Ruminococcus sp.
GCATATCAGAGCTCAGACTATCCCCAATCATAATAACACGTGACTTATCTTTTATATTCAAGGAATCAAAAATATAGTCAAAATATGCTTTATCAGGTTTAGCAAACCCGATTTGCTCAGATATAAAAGCTCCGTCAAAATCATCTTTGATAGCAGACTGAGAAAATCGTCCTGTCTGAGCTTTAGTTAACCCGTTAGTAGCGAAATATACTTTGCAGTACTGACTAAGCTTTTTAACGAAATGCTCTGCACCGTCTATCAGAAAAGTACTATTTGAAAGATTAGTCAAATACTGATCATTTGCTTTTACAGGATCAATTCCACAAGCGTTTATTTCAGAAAAAAACCGCTCAAATCTAAGTGACTTGAGTTTCTCTCTTTCTATCTCCCCTCTTTCAAGTGCTTTCCACATCGATAAATTAATCGCACTGTACAACTTAACATTCTCGGCAGATGGATCGAGGTTAAGACTTAACAACAATTGTTTCAAGGAATGAGCCTCAGCTCGCTTGAAATCAAATATCGTTTCGTCAGCGTCTAAAAGTACTACATCAAAACGTTTACGTCTACCGCTATAATCACTCAAACGATTTCCCCTTTTCTACAAAAACATCGACTCTCTTGATATCATAATACACTTCAATTGCGTACTTTTCTTCCAAAGCTTTAACAAGAAGCGTTGGGTTTATATTAGTAGTGCTACCAGCAGGGAGAACTACCCTTACCACTATATCTTTCTCTGTATCATAATGTTTAGCATCTTTAAAGTATTCCTTTATATCAATCTTCTTGATGCCTTTTTTAGTCTTTTTATCAACCAGAATTTCATCAGAATTCAGCAATTCCTGAAAATCCGCGTATAATTCTTCTACGGAAATATTATCAGAAGATAATCTCATTTTGAATTTAGCACTTTCGATGCTACCAGGTTTACACACAGGTTCAGTAACATCAAACACTCTGATACCATCAGGTAAGCATTCGTTTAATACTTCCTTTATAACATCAAGTTTGAAATCATCATCGAGGATACGCATATCCATACTTTCACGTTCACCGGAGAAACCTAGCGAAAGCGGTAGTGCAAAAGTAATGTACGGATGAACATTGAATCCTTCGGTATACCACACAGGAAGTCTGCTTTTAGTAATAGCACGAATCATAACTCGATTTAAATCAAGATGTGAAATATATCTGCACTGAGCATCTTTTTTAAACCATACTCTGACGTTTTTCAAAGCAGACACCTCCTTTATGCTTCATAGCACCACAGTTAGAACATTTTTCTCTACAATGCGGTGTAGTAGTATTATCATACGCTTTCTTGCATTCGTTGATAAGGAATTCCTTACTTACAGAATAGTCAAGGTGATCCCACGGAAGTATCTCATCAAAACTTCTTCTGCGATTAGCATAAAAATGCGGATCGATATCACATTCATCAAACACTTCCATCCATTTATCAAAGCAGAAGCAATCACTCCAGCCATCAAAGCGCATACCTTTTTCGCATGCTTTCAAAAGAACTTTCGACAGCTTTCTGTCGCCACGGGCAAAAACAGCTTCTAAGAACGAAGTATCGGCATCGTGATAATTATATGAAATCTTTTTAGTAGTTAAATTCTCTCTGATATGAGCCTGCTTCTTGTGGATAGTATCAATGCTGTCCTGAGGTTCCCACTGGAACGGTGTAAAAGGCTTAGGGACAAATGATGACGAAGAAAGCGTTACTCTTACACCCTTACCTTTCGGACGATTTTCACACTGGTAGAAGGTATTGACTACCTTCTGACCAAGCTCAGCAATCCCTTTAACATCATCAAAAGTTTCGGTAGGCAAGCCAATCATAAAATACAGTTTCACTGTGCTGTATCCACCCTCGAAAGCAACCGAACATGTATTTAAGAGCTCGTCCTCTTTTACATTTTTATTAATAACATCACGCATACGCTGAGTGCCAGCTTCAGGAGCGAAAGTAAGACCGCTTTTTCTGACCGATTTGATTCTATCAAGAATATCGTCGGTAAAACCATCAACTCGAAGTGAAGGTAATGAAAGGCTGACTTTTTCATCAACCGACCATGTAGAAAGCTTTTTTAGAAGGGGCACAATCTGAGTATAGTCACTGGAACTTAAGCTTGATAAAGAAACTTCATCGTAACCGGTGTTTCTACATAAAGCGTGACATTGCTCGTTAATACATTCGACAGATTTTTCTCTGACAGGACGATATAAAAATCCAGCCTGACAGAAACGACAACCACGGATACAACCTCTGAAAATCTCTTCAACAGCTCTGTCGTGTACTATCTCAACATTAGGTACAACAAAATTATCCGGATAGTACGAATTATCCATATCCATCATAACTCGTTTTTCTATCTTTTTAGGTACATCCTCGTATTTCGGCTCAAAAGATTTTATAGTACCATCCTCTTTATATGTAACATCGTATAAAGCTGGTACATATACGCCTTTGATTTTAGATGCAAGACGTAAAAATTCGTCTTTTGATTTACCACTACTCTTACATTCTCTGAACAATTCTATTACTTCGAGGTCAACCTCTTCACCATCACCTATGAAGAAAATATCAACAAATTCAGCAATAGGCTCAGGATTACATGCACATGGACCACCAGCA
>JAFVVB010000201.1 GCA_017502425.1 Ruminococcus sp.
AAAAGCTATAGCTATTTATCAAGGCAAAGCTGAAATATCAATGTGCTTACCTTTCCTGAAAGATAAAGCTGAGAGCTTTTCCGACACAATCGTCAAGAACACTCCAAATGGTCTTATTGTTTTAAACGAACAGCTTGAGGTTCAGCAGATAAATGATGCCGCAAGGAAGATTATGAACATCCGTAGTTCAAGTGATGTTTTAGGCGATCAGGTTATAAGAATCCTTGACCCGACAGTATTTATGAGAGTCAGAGATACAGGACGAGGAGTAAAAGACGAGAGAGTCTATCTAGCCGAATATAAACGTTACGTTGAGCAGACTGTTGTCTATGACAGAGACTCAAGACTCATCATCGGAATAATGCGTGATGTTACTGATGAAGAAATTCAACGTGAAAGAAAAGAAAATATTAGCAGACAGACTATAGAAGTCGCTGATAAAGTAGTAGATAAACAGATGAGAATTGTTCAGGAAATCGCATCGTTACTGGGCGAAACCGCAGCTGAAACTAAAATCGCTTTAGCGAAACTTAAGGAGTCGATTACTGATGAATGATTTATGTGCTGAAATCGGATATAAAAGTATAAATCATTACGGCGAACAACTTTGTGGTGATCACGTAGACATCGTAGAACCTAGTGACGACTCTACGGTTATTGTACTATCTGACGGTTTAGGCAGTGGCGTAAAAGCCAGTATTCTTTCTACGCTTACTTCAAAAATAATTTCGACGATGCTTGCAGAAGGATTATCGCTTGAAGAATGTGTTGAAACAATCGCCGCTACTTTACCTGTTTGCTCAGTACGAGGAGTTGCGTATTCCACATTTTCAATTATCCATCTAAAAAACAACCAAACTGCTGAGCTTATTCAGTACGATAATCCCCACGCCATTATCATTAGAAACGAAAAGAACTGGGATTATCCTAAGACTGAAATGAATATAGGCGGTAAAAAAATATACAAGTCTATAATCAAATTACAGGAAAACGATATCTTCGTTATGATGAGTGACGGCTGTCCTCATGCAGGAATCGGCATTGCGTATAACTTCGGATGGAAACGTGAAGACATCATAGATTTTATGGAAGCTTTATCACAGGTTGGTTATACCGCAAAAACTCTTTCAACGATGTTAGTCGACGAATGCAATGAGCTTTACGGACACAAACCAGGTGACGATGCAACTGCTTGTGTCGTTAAAATAAGAAAAAGAGAACCGATGAATATGCTGTTCGGTCCCCCATCAAATCGTGATGATGCTGACCGAATGATGTCACTTTTCTTTTCTAAAGAAGGCAAGCACATCATCTGTGGCGGCACAACATCATCAATCGCATCAAAATTTTTAAGAAAGCCACTGGTTGCAACTCTTAAATTTGAAAAAAGCGATGTACCACCTATCGCTAAAATCGAAGGTGTTGACCTTGTGACAGAAGGTGTTATCACTGTTAATAAGGTGCTTGAATACGCTAAGGACTATTTAGGTGAAAACAAGCACTACGAACATTGGAACTACAGCGAAGATGGTGCTTCTCTGATATGTCGTCTACTGTTTGTTGAGGCAACAGACATCAATTTCTACGTAGGCAGAGCAGTAAATCCTGCTCATCAGAATCCTGATTTGCCTATAAATTTCAATATAAAAATGAATCTTGTTGAGGAACTTTCAAAGTGCCTTAAACAGATGG
>JAFVVB010000202.1 GCA_017502425.1 Ruminococcus sp.
AGCCATTGCCTAGTGCAAGTGAATTATGCAAAGACAAAAGCAGAGTCGTCATACTTGACAAGGTTATGAATCCAACCAACGTTGGCGCAATAATCCGCTGTGCCGCTGCTCTGGGAATGGATGCGGTGCTACTTACTAAAGGTTGCTCAGACCCGCTTTACCGACGTGCTGCAAGAGTCAGCATGGGTACAGTATTTCAGATTGACTGGACCTTTTTATCTGACGACAATCTTGAGAAAATTAAGGCGCTGGGATTCAAGACCGTTGCTATGGCGCTAAAGGATAACTCTATTTCAATCAGCGATTCGAGGCTTGTAAAAGAAGAAAAGCTCGCCATTATTATGGGTACAGAGGGCTACGGACTAGAGGATGAAACCATAAAGGGCTGCGATTACACCGTGAAGATTCCTATGTTTCATGGCGTTGATTCGCTAAACGTCGCCGCCGCATCAGCAGTAGCATTCTATGAGCTCAAAAGAAAAGATAACGAGAACCGAAGCTAATAACATAGAATAAAACAAGCGTTGCAGTTTGAGGAGTATATTTATATCTCCCCATCTGCAACGCTTTTTATTTTGAATATATGTGATTTATGTCAAGGTTTTCTATACATAAAACCGTTTAAGCACAAACGCTTAAGTCAACGAAGTTAAAACCATTTGCGTTTGCGTAGGTTTCAGCAGCTGTGCCTGAATATCCGTAGATTGTGAATCCGTCAATCGGAGAAACTTCTGAATCTATTTCGATATAACCTAAAGCGTGATCGCCGATTGACTGAATGTTTTTTCCGAGAGTAACGCTTTTTGCACCACAATTATAAAATGCGTTGTTTCCGATAGTGCTGACACTCAATGGCAGGGTAATTTCAGTTAACTGCTTACAGTTTTCAAATGCTCTATCACAGATTTCTTCAACGCCGTTATTAAGGACTATTTTTTTGAGACCTGAGATTTGTGTGAAGCACCTACGTGGAATGCTTTTGATTACACCCGGAACTGTAATCGAGTTAACATCAGCCGGGTCCATTCCATGCAAAAAGAACATTTCATCAAAGCCTATAACATCAAGACCAAGGATTCTCTCAGGGATAACTATGTCTTTGTCTGTTCCAAGGTATCCACTTATCTTAGCTGTTCGATTTTCTAAATCCGCATATACATCGAACTCACAAGGTTCGTCAGCGAATACAACACCAAAAATTACAGAACCATTTGTTCTGTCAGCGTGATATTGCGAACCAACAGGTGTAATTTCAACACCGTTGTGTTTTACAGATTTAATCTCTCCAATTAACTGCTCAATTGTGCAAACATCATCTGTTACTTTGATTGAAGCAATGCCATAACCTGATTCTAATTGGTATGCATAGATAAACCCCATATTATCATCTATACTATCATAGCTGTTCATAGTGTAATTTTTAGCTTTGCAGTTGATAGCTTTTGAATCGCCATATCTATCCACGAAAAACATACCAGTGCTTCCTGCACTGACGATTTTGCAGTTTTCCGCATTACAATCCATGAAAGTACAATTGTCTGACGTGCTTGCAATCAGTGCCGCAGATGGTGAATCGGGTGTATTGACTGTACTGTTTTTAACATTGATGTTACTAAACTTAGAGTAGCGCGCAATATTTACAAGTATGCTTGCCTCCTGATCACCATTAACCGTACAGTTTTCAATATTCAGGTTTTTAACTGTTGAATCATTCAGATAGCCTAACAAGGACAACTCTTCATTATAATTATTTATAGTGTGACCGTTGCCGTTTAGATACAAACCTGAAGTAAATATTCGCACATTTGAACCCAGAGCACCGCCATTTTCACCACAGTCAGAGTATTCAGCATCAAAGCCTGATAAATCCAGATCGGTGTTAAATTCAACGTATCTGTTCTTGAATTCTCCTGTGTGTACACCTTCGTATAAAGTTTTAAAATCATCAAGATTGTTGACAGAGAAACTTTCCATTTTAAGGGTTTCAAATTTACTCTCTAAAACACAACAGAAGTTATTAATATCTGTATTTGTTACACTATCATCATTAATGAGCTCGTCTGCTTTTTCTAGAAGAGGTTTAAGGTCTGAGTAATTGTTGTCATATAAAACCTGTTCTCCGTCATTTGAAGGCTTGTAGTCTTTGATAGTTTTCACAAGATTT
This sequence comes from Ruminococcus sp., assembly GCA_017502425.1. Classification (GTDB taxonomy): domain Bacteria; phylum Bacillota; class Clostridia; order Oscillospirales; family Acutalibacteraceae; genus Ruminococcoides. The sequence continues at coordinate 2,165 of JAFVVB010000202.1, forward strand.
TTAAGCTCTGTTTTATCAACTGATGTTTTTGTTGTGTAGGCTTTGATTGCGGCATAGCTTGCGTCACAGTAATCTGCCACGTCAGTCCAATCTGTGCCGTTGTCTGAAAAGTAGCTTATATCACTTTTATCATTCGTCGGATGCTCAGCGTCTTCGTATCTGAAGTTAGTAATAAGAGCTTCGCCCTCGATAATCACAGAAAATATGTCGCCCTTATTAAACATAATGCTTCCCGGCACATCAATACAATGTGTGCCGGCATACTCAACATTTGAATCAAACTCGGCTAACAACTCACCGTCCACAGGTGTTTTATAGTCTCGGTTAAGTTTATAGATTTTAGCTTTTACATTTGAGTTTACCGCGTTAGTGTAGCAAATTTGCTCCAACTTCTCCTGTGTTTCAGCTGTGAAAACATTTGCTGAGGAGAAGTACTGAGGGTTTCCTTCATCATTACCACCGAACAGATATTGCTCACTTGTTGTCTGGTGCTGATGAATGGTATCAAAGCTGTCTTTATCCTGCATTTGAAACTGACCAATGCAATATAAATAGCTTTCATATGATATATAGAAATAGCCATCTTTGCCCCAGTCTTCACCCCAACTGTTTTTGCATATCCATGCACCATCGTTTTTTACAGAAGCATCCGGGTGGAAGTTATCTTTGCTGAAGTTGTCGTCCCAGCCAATGATTGAAACGCCGTGGCCTGTGTCCCAGTCTTCCCCGTAGATTGATTTACCGTTGTCGCTGTATGTGAACTCACCGTCTTTTGTTTCGTAGTAGTTTTCTTCAAAACTTTTGTAAGCGTAATACATGGCACCATGCTCCATGAGTCGCTGTTTAATTAAATTCACATCTTGGGGAAGCTGAGAATAATCTTTGAATCTGTAATCTGAATAGTAACGCAAAGCTTTAGAGTATCCTTCTTTTACATCATTATATTTTGCGAGTTCTTCAGGATACGCACCATAGCCGGACGAAATACTTTCAGCGGCGTCTTCAGCACTGCCACCCGCAGCGCCAATATTAGGGTCATCTCTGAAATCTCCATAGGTAGAATCAGACTCGTCGGTTGTACCATTGCACGAAAACCATACGCCACCCGTTTCAGATAAATCAAGATTGTCGTAAGTGACATCAGAAAGCTTTTTTGTGAGAATACTTGATTCCATAGATGCATTCGAAGCAAATGACCAGCAATAGCCATCAAGTCCCTGATCCTTTACGCTTGTTGATCTGCCTTCATCACGCAAGTCAAATTTTGATGGTAGCAAAACCCTTCTTCTTGAAAAAGTGCTGGCGTTTAAATCGCTGAGGTCAACTTCCTCGCCCTCATCATTATAGTATTTGCTTACGCTTTTGTCAGACCTTAAAGTTAAGGTTGAAACGTTTGGTGTGTAACTTGATTCTTCTTTTTCTGCCGCATTTACAGTAAGAGTGCTGCACGCGGCTGTGAGCATTACTATCGCCAGTAATAGCGAACATACTTTTTTTAACATTTTTCTCTACTCCTTTTTACTCCTTCATTTATTACAACGAGAAATAGATTACCAAAAATATAGTGTAAAATGCGTAAAGTGACACGAAACAGGAATAAATACACATAAAACGGAATTTGACGTTTTAATGACATCTAAAGCTAATCACTACACTTCGACTTTCTTTTACAAAGTTCTTGTATATAGTTTATCTTTATGATATATTGAACTTAGAGGTGAGTGAAGAGATGAGTGGTATAAACAAAAAGACTATATTGATTTCTGTCATTTCATTTTTAGTAGGCGCTATGAGTATCGCAGCGGTTATTTTTCTTTTGCCGTGTAACCACGAGTGGGTAAACGCTACATGTACAGTCGCTAAAACTTGTTCTAAATGTGGAGAAACCGAAGGTGAGCCTTTAGGACATAGTTTCAAAGATGCCACATGCGAAAAACCTCAAACCTGCGAGGTATGTAAAATAACCGTGGGTGAACCTTTAGGTCACAGCTGGCACGATGCTACGTGCAAAAGTGCGAAAACATGCGAAGTATGTAAAAAAACAGAAGGAAAACCTCTGAAACACAGCTGGAATAAAGCTACGTGTGATAAACCTAAAACATGCACAAAATGCGGTAAAAAAGAAGGCAAAGCTGCCGGTCACAGCTGGCAATCAGCAACATGTCAGACACCTAAAACCTGCTCAGTATGCGGTAAAACCGAGGGCGGTGTAGGTGGACATTACTACGTAGCTGATCCATCGTACTTCGGCGGCAGCTATAATACGTGTGCTTACTGCAACGAAACAGAACCTAATGTGCACTGTCCTAACTGCTCGTGGTCAACATTCACGACAGGCGTGGGAATTGAAGGCATCACCTGCCCTCAGTGTGGATATAAGGTTGTTTAATTAGCAAAAAATAAGGCTGACGCAGTCCTTTTGGATTACGTCAGCCTTTTCTTATGTCCGATCTTTAATAAGGAGCAGTCTTCCGTTTTGCACAGAAACTTCAGCCGTTTTTCCGCTAACAACTTCATTACTTACAGCGTACTGATACTCGCAGGTGATTTCTGCATTATCAAGTGGGTACTTAGCGTTTCTGATAGTTACTCCTTCAGCTACTCCTGTGATATTAAGTAAGGAAAAGAAAGCGTATGAATCATCAATCAGCGCAGCCTTCTTTGATACTATCTCCATCTGAGAATAATCATCTATGATTACACCCTTTTTTGAAAGCGAATCAAGATATAAAAGTATCGAAACGTTCCCAAGTGTATGGTCGAGTCTTCCACCGATTACACCAATCAGAATAAACTCATCAAAGCCTCTTTTTACAGCTTCTTTGACGGCAAATACCGTATCGGTATCGTCTTTTTCACATGGAAGCACAATCGTTTCAACATCAAGATTAGGGTTCTCATGTGAATCGAAATCACCGACGATCAAGTTCGGAGAAACACCTAACCCTTTCAAGTGCTTTAGTCCGCTGTCGCAGAATATTACATAGTCATCTTCTGTAATTATTTCTCTGATATGGTTAAAATCATTTATGTCTGCACCGCCGACAATTACACATCGCTTCATATTTTCACCTCGAAAATTTCCCTTGCAAATTGAAATTGTGCATCATAGGACCCAAGCCTTTCCCTAAATCCAGTTGAGCTTCTAATGCACCAGATATATAGTCCTTTGCACGCTGTACCGATTCAATAAGAGTATATCCTTTTGCAAGATTAGATGCAATACCTGATGATAAAGTACATCCGGTACCATGAGTGTTAGGATTATCGATTCTTTTACCCTCAAACCAAATCAACTCACCACTTGTGTAAAGCAAGTCATTAGCATCATTTATGCTGTGACCTCCTTTGAGTAAAACAGCACAATGATAATTATCTCCAATTTGTTTTGCTGCTTTAATCATATCCCCTTTGCTTTCAATAATTAATCCTGATAAAACCTCGGCTTCAGGGATGTTTGGAGTCACAAGGGCAGAAATCGGCAGCAACTCATCAATAAGTGTCTGCACAGCGTTATCTTTCATAAGCGACGAGCCTGATGTTGCAACCATAACAGGGTCTACTACTATATTTTTAGCATTGTAGTATTTTAATCTGTCTGCGATAACACAAATCAACCGAGAAGATGAGACCATACCGATTTTTACTGCATCAGGAAAAATATCCTCAAACACCGCATCGAGCTGGTCTTTTAAAAACTCGGGAGTTGACTCTGAAACTGACTTCACCCCCATTGTGTTTTGTGCCGTTAATGCAGTTATAGCACTCATAGCATAAACACCGTTCATCGTCATTGTTTTCAAATCCGCCTCTATACCGGCGCCTCCACTGCAGTCACTTCCTGCAATGGTCAATGCTGTTTTCATTTTCATAAAAAATCTCCTTTCGCTCTCAGCATCGTTTTATACAGCGGTATAAGGTGGTGCCCCCAATATACCGCTTTGAAGTCTGCAACTCAAATATTGTCTGCAAACTTTAAAAATGTATCAACTTGTATAAAATCCTCTAGATAACAATCAGCCAGTGTTATAATCTCTGATTGTCTTGGCTCGCTTGAATCATAAACCGCTACGGTTAAAAATCCATTTGCCTTTGCTGTATTCACAGCGTAATAAGCATCCTCGAAAATAACAGTATCGTCTTTTGATGTATCTAAATGTTCCATAGCTTTTTGGAAAATTATAGGCTCATCTTTACCAAATCCTACTTCAGTACAAGTAAAGATTTCTGAAAAATACTTATCCATATCACAACGCTTTAGAGCTGCCTCAACTTGATAGCGGTCAGTAGCGGTAGCTATGCACATTTTCACATTCATACTTTTCAAAAGCTCAAGAAACTCAATTACACCTTGCTTTGGCTCAACAGTATAAAAGTAAAAGTTTTCTACTGTCTTATTGATACCGTCCATAATTTCCTGAGTATCAAGTTTCAGGTTATACTTTTCAGCGATATAAACAGCTGATTGTGTTAAACTCATTGACTTTAGTGAGTTTTGCAGGCTTTCTTTTGGCTGTACACCTAAAGAAGAAAGATAAATTTCTCCCGCTGTTTCCCAAACAAACATTGAGTCAAAGAGCGTTCCGTCAAAATCAAATATTGCGCCTTTTAACATAAGTTCAGTTCCTTAGCTTTTGCTTTGAGTTCTTCAGTAGCTTTTTTAGGGTCATCAGCTTTCATAATTGCAGATACTACACAAATACCTGCAACAGAAATCCCCTCAAGAACATCAATATTATCTTTGTTCAGTCCACCGATAGCATTAACGGAAATCGGAACAGCGTTGCAAATGTCGTTTAATGTATCGGTAGAAGTTAAAACAGTTTTCACTTTGGTCGTGGTAGGATAGATTGCTCCTACACCGAGATAGTCAGCACCTTGCTCACACGCTTCTTTTGCCTGTTCAACTGTTTTGGTTGTTGCGCCTACGATTTTGTTTTCACCCATAAGCTTTCTTGCCAAATTCACAGGCATATCGCTCTGTCCAACGTGAACTCCCTCTGCATCAATAGCAAGTGCTACGTCAACTCTATCATCAATGATTAGAGGAACATTGTACTTTCTCGTAATAGTATGAACTTTTTGTGCAAGCTCAATATACTCACGAGTTGTTTTATCTTTTTCACGAAGTTGCATAAGTGTAACACCACCCTGCAACGCCTTTTCAACACGGTTAAGAAATTCCTGCTCAGTATAGTTAGAACTGTCGGTTATAAAATATAAACTTGAATCAAACTGTTTCATTATATTCACCTAACAAATATAGATAATCGTTAAGTACAGGTTGTAAGCCTTCGTCAGCCATATCCTCGTACATTTTATTTAGACTTCGGTTATCATCAATTTCAAATTGCTCATCGCCCTGTACTTCGTCAGTTTCAGCTCCGTTGTATTTAGAATCGTGGTCGCCTATACCTGTTGAAACACCGGCAGAAACCTTTGTTGCGGCGATTTTCACTATACCGTTTCTGAATTCTGCACTTTCACGGGAAGACACTGTAATCCCTACATATGGCAGAAATATACGATAAGCACAAAGCACCTGACAAAGCTCACTTTCGCCTACATCTAACGGGTTGATTTTATCGTTATTGATAATCGGTCTGAGTCTCGGGCAAGAGAGCGACATTTCTGCGTGAGGGTACTTTCTCTGTAAGTAATAGACGTGCAATGCACTCGCTAAAGCATCCTTGCGGAAGTCAGAAAGCCCGAGCAAAGCCGAAAACGCAACTCCACGCATACCACCCATAAGTGCCCTTTCCTGTGCGTCAAAGCGGTAGGGCCACACACGTTTATATCCGAAAAGATGAAGAGTTTCGTATTTATCGGAATCATAGGTTTCTTGAAACACAGTGATATAATCAGCTCCGCACTCGTGCAAGTATTTATATTCATCAGTATTGACAGGATATATTTCAAGTCCTACCATACGAAAATACTTTCTTGCTAACTTGCAGGCTTCACCGATATATTTCACATCACTTTTAGTTCGACTTTCACCTGTAAGAATCAGAATTTCTTCCATTCCACTATCAGCAATAACTTCCATTTCTTTTTCAATCTGCTCCATACTAAGCTTCATTCGCTTTATATGGTTATAACAATTAAAGCCACAATATACACAATAATTTTCACAGTAATTTGCAATATATAAAGGAGTAAAGAGATACACAGTATTACCGAAATGTTTACTTGTTTCAAGTCTTGCTTTCTGTGCCATTTGCTCCAGAAACGGCTTAGCTGAGGGAGATAAGAGTGCCTTGAAATCTTCGATAGTACACACCTCGTGTTCGAGTGCCGCTTTTACATCAGTAGCAGTATATTTGTTGTAATCGTAAGACTTCATATGCTCTATAACCTTTGAACAAACGTCGGACTCTATAATCTCCATACCATTCATATATTCCATATGATTGGTACGAAAAGAGGGCTCGTTCTCAAGTCTGTGTTTTTTATTTAGTGCATCTGCTGATAAATGCTCAGAATCTACAAAAAATTGATTTTCCATAACTACTCCTTAATCTCTCAAAAAGCCTGTTAACGGGTCTGAAGCAGATGCACCACGAGTGAGCACTCTGCCAAGTCCTGAAAGATATGCTTTTCTGCCTGCTTCAATAGCATTCTTGAAAGCAGAAGCCATCATCGGAAGATCTCCTGCGGTAGCAAGCGCAGTGTTTGCCATAATTGCGGCGGCACCCATTTCCATTGCTTCGCAAGCTTGTGAAGGTCTGCCGATACCAGCATCTACAATAATTGGCACATCAATTTCATCAATCAAAATCTGAATAAATTCTTTTGTTGCAAGACCTTTGTTAGAACCGATAGGAGAAGCAAGGGGCATAACACTTGCCGCACCTGCATTCACTAAATCTCTGGCAACATTCAAATCGGGATACATATACGGCATAACAACGAATCCCTCGTTTGCAAGGATTTCGGTAGCCTTTATAGTTTCCTGATTATCAGGCAAAAGATATTTCGAGTCACGCATAATTTCAATTTTCACAAAATTACCGCAACCAAGCTCACGTGCTAAACGAGCAATACGCACAGCTTCCTCTGCATTTCTTGCACCGCTTGTGTTAGGTAGCAAAGTAATTCCTTCAGGAATATAGTCGAGTATGTTTTCCTGTTCTTTTGTGTTGGCTCTGCGTACTGCAAGAGTGATTATTTCAGCACCTGCATCCTTTACTGCCGCTTCAATCAGCTTCATAGAATACTTACCGGAGCCGAGAATAAAACGAGAGTTAAACTCGTGACCTCCGATTATAAGTTTATCGTTGTTCATTTTTATATCCTTCTTTCTTTAAGTTTCAAATTGTTCTGCGAGAATCCTTAATGTAGTGTGTGCTTGATGTGCGGCACAAATCATTACACGAGAAGATATAAGACTACCTTCAACTTTCACATCACTAACTTCGTCACCGCAGATATACAGTTTCTTCGATACTCTTCGAGTTTTTATTACGTTAGCACTTCCCATTCCTGCCATACCTGATGACGCGATTATGTATTTTGATGGCATTTTTTCAAGAACGAGATTTGTAAGCATTGCTTTAGCTTCGGCATCATCAAAAGCTTCGCAGATAATATCTGCACTTTCAAGAAGCTTTTTAGCGTTATTTTCAGTAATACGAACACAATGAGTTTCAATTGCAATATACGGAGCAATTTCATACAGATTGTGGGCTAAAGCGTCTGTTTTGTTTACACCGATTTGATTTGCTTTATACTGCTGTCGATGAAGATTAGAAATATCAACCTTATCGAAATCAATTAGTATCAGCTTACCGACACCTGCACGCGCAAGAGCAACAGCGATATTAGAGCCGAGACCTCCAAGACCGCAGATTGCAACTGTTGCAGATGTAAATTTCTTTTGTATATCTTCACCGTGTCGCTCAGCTAAGGCTTTGTACCATTCCTCTTGTGTTGGAATCAGCTTAACCACCTCCCACAAAACTCACAACTTCAACACTATCCCCGTCTTGTAGTAATGTTTCGTCATACTGCGTCTTGGGAACAATATCTCCGTTACGCTCTACTGCGATTCGTTTTGGATCATAGTTCGTAGTTGCAAGGTATTCTGCTACTGTCTTACCTGCAATATTCAGTTTCTCTCCGTTGATTTTAACCATAAATACACCTCCAAAAACAACAAAAAAAGGAAGCTACCGATTTGGTAACTTCCCTTATGTACTTCGTTCTTCCTAATATCCTTGTATCAGGCATCCCTACGTTGGAATTATCCAAATCAGGTTCTCGGTCGAAGGTCACACCTTCCTCTCAGCCTGTAACACAAGCTCCCGTTTATTTAATTGTCAAAAAAACTATACTCTAATATCAATTATAAGGACGAACTCTAAATATAGCTCCCACTGATTCGCAGATTTCTCGACACTTTTCCTGTTCTTCCTTAGTTGTTACAACGTCCACAACTGTCATCATAACAGAGGGAACATATTCAGTACAATCCTTTGTAAACTGAAGCATAGCATCAAAGGACTCTATTCCAAATTTAGGGCGAACCACCTCAAGGTAATCTTCCTTATTGGTAGCATTGAGACTTATAGAAACTGCGTCAATAAGTCCCTTGAGTTTAGGTGCTGTGGATTTTTTCCATATCAAATCAGCAAGACCATTTGTATTGATTCGGATTCTAATATCACTTTTTGATTTGATATATTTTGCTACTTCAAGCAAATCATAAAGACGCTCAGTAGGTTCACCAAAACCGCAGAATACAACCTCTTCATACTTTGCTAAATCCCACGTATCTAAGCTATCACAAATTTCTTGTACAGTTGGTTCTCTTTCAAGCCACAGCGAATCTGACTCAAATACGTGGTCTTTTTTATTGCGTACACAGAATGTACATGCACAGGGACAACGATTGGTTATATTAACGTATAGTCCCGTTGTGACAGGGTATGTAATTGTCATCATCGCAGATTCCCTCCGTAGATTTTTGATTTGAGTTTCATTTTATCGGCGGTAAGTCCAAAAGCAATAAAAACAATAGCACTTGCTAGCGACTGTGTAACTGATGCAGGAATTCCCGCAAGCGGAGAAACAAAATTGCCATATATTAAGGACTCGTATAAATAATATCCGCCTGCACACACAATCGTAGCCGGCAAAACAGCCAATGAATTTCTCAAATTTATAACCTTGTCTTTCTTGCTTGAAAAGAGCAAAACAGTAAGTGCTTTGATTATAACAGAACCCGGTGCCCAAACCGCAAATCCGGTAAGACAGTCTGCAAGAAACGCTCCACCTGCACCTACCACCATAGCATAGTGCCAAGGCAATAAGCAAGCCGCAAGATATATTAAACCATCACCTACATGGATATATCCATTATTTGTTGGAATATGCAGATATGCGGTGACAACGAAAACCAAAGCAGTAAAAACGCCGGTTATACACATAAGTTGTACTTTTTTATTTTTCATAATACATTTTTCACCTCAAACTTTTCTAAGGTTCGTTATAACAAACAACCTTTGAATGTGAAGCAGTTGATTTACTTTATGTAAAATAAAAAGGAAACTACCTATTTGGTAATTTCCTTAAAAACAGTTTCCCATGATACGATGTATCTGGCATCCCTACGTTGGCATTATCCAAATCAGGTTCTCGGTCGAAGGTCACACCTTCCTCTCAGCCTGTAACACAAGCTCCCATTTCTTAAATTGTGATTACATTATACACCTATCACTAAATAAAAACAAGTGGTTTTTATTTAGTCCACTCATAACTATCCTATACCAGAACCAGAATGTACTTTAAATACAACCGTTTCATAAACGATGCGTCTTCAAGTATCGCTTTTTCCCTCTTCTTTGCGAACACTATCATAGTTTCGAGCTCAGATTTACTTATCCTTACGTTACTAAACCGTGCTTTCTGAGCTATATCTGTCACATTTTTTGGTATAGGAATCTGATTATACTGTGAGATTTTTGCTATATACTTGTATATGTTTTTTGCCCGATTATTGCGACCGGATTTTGAAAAACTTCTTTCACGCAGTTTTAGCACTAAAACTCTTCTTAGTATCAATACAATCAACACTATCATCATAAAGACCGCAATCGCTATGACAGACTTACTAAATCCTGATGTTTTGGGTGCACTATCATCAAAAGTACTTTCGCTGATTGATGCAACTGTTGTTGCTTTAACTTCTACTGATTTTTCTTCATCTAAATCTGTATCGCTTAGTTGAGAATCTGACTCTTTGTTAGTTGATGGTTCAGTAGATGGTTGCTCATCTTCAGCTGTTTCATAAGACTTACTTTCTTCCTCAGTTACAGCAGATTCAGTCGGTGTTGAATCAATCGGTACCCAACCTGTATTATCATCAAAATATTCAACCCATGCGTGGGCATCATCAGACGTAACCAGAGTATAGTAGTCGGAGTCCGAGTTCACACAAAAACCGGTTACATATCGTGACGGAATACCTAGTGAGCGAAGCATTACACTAAGCGTAGTCGCAAAATGCACACAGTAGCCCGTATCACTTTCGTTAAGTAACCACGTGGAGATGTCTTTGCCATACGGAACCTTTTCTGTATCAAGCGAATACTGTGCGCTGTTTTCGACATAGTTTCTTACTTCTTCTATTAACTGAGTCTTTGGTAAATCAGAAAAACCTTTTTCTTCTGCTTTTTGAAGCATTTCTGTTTTTGTGATTTCAGGTACGCTCAGGTAGTTTTCATAAACAAAGTCCTTGTACCTATTAAACTCATCGCTTTCTTCACAATAAAATGAAGTATTATTTTCGTCGAAAGGTTTATATGTAACCGAGTAATTCTCTGCACTTGTATCATTTCGTATTAACACATCATATAGCTGTGTACCTATATCAGGAGCATCCGAAAGATAATATGGTGTATAAATCACTCTTTCTTCCGACATAGTGCTGATTTTTATGATATCGGTGTTTACATCATAACTTTGGGACATAGTGATGCTTGAGTAATTATTCGGATAGCTTTTCTCCTGTTTCTCGTTAAGAACCGTCCAGGTGTTTTTATCATAATTTGCATAAGCTACTCCTTTTAAGTAAAGCCTGCCGTTATATGAACTTTTTATCGTCATAACAGGAGTATGAGTCTGCCTTAAATGACCTTCATCAGCCAAATTAATTTCCTGACGAACTCCTTTTGCTTTTACTTTTAATGTATCGGCTTTAGCTTTGCTCATAACATCATCTATACTGTCCATAGCATAGGTGAGCATATCGTCGAGTCGTTCGCTTCTTTTATAGCCTGCAATAGGATTAAGAAAATACACAACCATCACTAGCATAGCCATAACTAAAGCAGTAAGCATTGTTATTAAGCCACCCATTTTCCCGTCATAGCGTCGCACATAACTACTCACATAAAGTGTAAACAGCACCGTGCATACTATAAGTAATGATAAAATCGACGGTAAAGTATCAACAAGCACAAAGCACGGAACAATCAGAATTATTATGCATATAATCGCAAGAAAAGCTCGTCTTCGGCGTATTAATAGAAAACTTAGCAAACAGCTAAGAGAAAGCGAAAGCATTGTAAAAAGTGAGTTTGCACTCACCGCTGTAAAACTTGAGAAAGATACACGTGACACTATCGGCAGGTACCCCGAGTACGCATAAATCACTTTATTAACCACATAGTTAAGCTGAGCAATTAATGTATTTTTACCCAAAAAGCCAAAAAGTATAACTATTATCAAAGTCACACTCAAAAAGATGCTGTATCTGAGTTTGCCTTTCAGCATAACTGCTGAAAGTGAAAAAATGACAGTAAATACAGATGTAAATAATATCAGTACTAATAAACTGACTTCTATTTCAAACGATGAGCTAAAACAATGCAAAGAGCAAACAGTAAGTAAAAATACAAAAAACCCATCTATAATGCTTATGGTTTTATCTCTCATTATGCACTCACCGCCTCTGTGTCATGCATAATAGTGTATACAACCGCGTTTTCTTCACATAATAAAGCCTGCTGCGGATTTTTAATGCTATACAACTCACGCATCAATGTTTTTATATCGTCTTTACTGCGTATTTCAAGCTTTTTGTCATCAGAAAGTAAGCAGTAAAACTCTTTGCTGTTTTTAATAAGAATATCGGATACATATATTAGCTTACCGAGCATTACGTCGTTATGTTTTGCAACATTTGTTATTACAGGTTTTAATACAAGTTCTCTGTAAATCGGCACACTCGGGTCTTTAACTATAAGCTCGTTATGTCTTGCGGATATTTTCCAGTGGATATTCCTGAGACTATCGCCTTTCTGATATTCTCTGAGCTCATATTCCTCAGCAAAACCGTTGGAATTCGGCTTATATCCAATGATTCTTATGTGTTCATAGTCGGGTAAAAAAGACGGCTCTTTTGCTTTCGGCATTATTAAAACTTCTGCTTTGTACTTAAGCCTTATCGGAATAAAGAAAATCCCCAACATATCATAGATTTTTACATAGTTTGCGTTGACTTCCAGGCATCCGCAATTTCGTGTGAATTTATCGGATTTCAGATATATGGCATCTTTTAATAATCCGCTGTAAATAATCTTCATTGACTTTTTCTGCCCTGTAAAGCTGTTTTTGAACTTCAATTTTGTCTTCATAAGCGGACAGAATACACCTTTTTCACCACGAAAAGATATGCAGACAGAAAGTTTTTCACCCACTATTATCTCATCTTCAGTGAAAACCGAAACTCCCTTTGCGGCAGTAATAATCATAAACGGTAAGCTTAGAAAAAGCGACAAAAAAGGTACACTCAACGTGAGTATAAGCAAATACCACGAAAACCATGCAAAATAAAATATGGAGAAAATAAACACCGACAGCAAAACTACCAGATAAATCAAAACATTTTTCAGCATATTATTTACTCCAGATTCTAGGCTGTTTTACTTTCTTGAGAATTTCTATGAGCACCTGCTCGCTGTTCATTTTCTGACTAAGTGCTTCTGAGTTTAATATAACCCTGTGGCCTACCGTACTCACAAAAACGCTTTGGACGTCTTTGGGTACTATAAAGTCACGATTATCTGCAAAAGCCACCGCTTTAGCCATTTCTGAGAGTTGCAACGTGCTTCTTGGGCTGGCACCTCTTGAGATAAATTTATTATTACGTGTCGCTTTTATAAGAGAGACTATATACGATGCCATATCGTTATGGATATAAACTGACTTCACTGATTTTTGCATATCCATAAGCTCTTCTTTAGTAACAACACGTTTGACATCATCCATAGGATTTCTGGTGCTTCTGTTTAAAAGCATCTGACACTCATCATCAAACTGGGGATAACCCATAGTTATTCTTACCATAAAACGATCGGTCTGAGAATCAGGTAAAAGTTGAGTACCCGATGCACCGACCGGATTTTGAGTCGCAATAACGGAAAACGGTTTTTCAAGAGGATAAGACACGCCCTCTACTGTCACCTGCTGTTCCTCCATCGCTTCGAGTAGAGCAGACTGGGTTCTGCTTGATGTACGATTCAATTCGTCAGCTAAAAACAAGTTGCAAAAAACCGCACCTTTTAAAAATTCCATTTTACTTGAGGCTTTGTTATATGCAACATATCCGGTAATATCAGAAGGCACTGTATCCGGTGTGAACTGTACTCTGCCATAATCAAGGTCAAGTGCCTTTGAAAAAGCCAGCGCCATCGTCGTTTTACCCACTCCCGGAATATCCTCGATAAGAATGTTTCCGTTTGCTAAAATCGCAAGCATAGTAGTAACAACCGCTTCTTCCTTACCATTTATCACCTTACATACTTCATTTATCACTTCTTGAAATTTACTCATTTTTGTATCACCCTTTTAGGATTTATCGGTATTATTATACTTTTTCATTATATAATACGAAAACCTTAATTTTCAACAAAAACACGATAAATTAACAATATATACATCTTTATTCTCCGAAAACCTCGCAAAATATAAAAAAGCGTTGCATTCTAAGAGAAAATTCTCAGATACAACGCTTTTTGTGTTTCATATTCTATTTACTTTAGGTGTTAATCATATACGCTTTATATGAAAACAAACCAGAAGAGTTTGCTGACAATATGGAAAAGAGCGTGGCTCGTCATAGCATAAAGTATTCCGTATCTGCGGTAAAGTTCGCCGAAAACAATAGCAAAACAACCGTTTAAAAGAAAGCATCTGAACACAAGAAGTGGTGTTAACTCTCCGAAAATACTGATAGTAGCCGGCAGATGCAAAGCAGCGAATACTACTGCGGCAATAATATTAGCAACCACGAAAACTGATGTCGGAATATTATCTTTGCTATATTTTCTCGCAAAAATCATTCGTATAATCAAAGCAATCAAAGTCATGAAAAACAGTCGCATCATAACTTCTTCAATAATGCCACCGTATAAAACAGATGCCAGCACACCGCTTAGTGTCATACCGGCTTTATCGGCTGCCTGAATTTCACTAAAATAGCTACCGAATACCCAGTAATCAAGACTGAAAATAATTCCGCCGAAAAAAGATACCAAGACAGTTACTAACAAAGGCTTTTTAGTGATTTTAAAAGGTTTAATAAGCCCTATTTTATCAGCCATTATGTATCCGAAAAGTCCGCAAACAAAGGCATACACGGCAGTCTGCACAGCTGTGACGAGGATTACGACTTCTTTACTTCCTACTTGTGCTAAAACTTGCGAGATAACATCCTCGGAAAATGTATCCAGCTGGTATATCCCCGAGAACACACCCGCTATCAAAGCTATCGGCAAAAGGCAAAGCGCAAATAAAAAAGGTTTTTTCAACTTAGTCATTAGCTAATGCCTCCTCATCAGCACACACTTCGATGCAAAGGCTCTTATTATTACATTTCGGGCAAGTAAGACGACGCATTCTAGGTGTGTGATAAGCAAAGAAAGCTTCTTTGAAAGTAGGTTTAAACACTTCGTGACACACAGGGCAGATATAGGCTACACTTTTAAAGTAGTATACAGAACCCCATATTCCGTAAATAACTGCGACCCCAACCCATACTAAGAAGAGCCACCATATACCAAAAGTTATCCAGAGAATAATAGATATAATCTCTAAAAGAGTCACAGGTATACCTGTAAATAAAAGTGTCAAACGTAATTTTCTGAGTTTAATTTTATTTTTCATAAGATGGGCTATGTCACCTATGGATTCAACCGAGAAGTTTTCAATTTCTTTCATTTCTTTTTTTATACTTTCTATGATAGAAAGCTGTTTTTCCCTTTGGTCTACTTCTTCTTTCAGTACCTGCTCCTGCTGTGAAAGTAAAACCGAAATAATGCTTTCGGGATTTTCTTCTTTCAACAATGCGCTTATACTATTAATAGGAAGTCCGGCTTCTCTTAAAAAGCAGATGATTTTCATCTTCTTTAAGTCGTCATCATTATATAGTCTGCGACCGCCTTCGCTGAGCTCGCTAGGAACCAAAAGTTTTTTAGTGTCATAATACTGTACAGTTCTTACAGTAACTCCACAGATTTTTGCAACTTCTCCGGTTGTGTATTTTGACATAGCTTTTTTCCTCCTTTTGACGCCATTATAGGCTATTACGTAGCGTCACAAGCAATACCTTACGCAGGGTGATTTTTTAAATTTTATCACAAAAACCGCTATTTTTAAAGGTTTTTTAGCCGTTTTCGTATTAATACACGAAATATTAACCGGCTTACCACATAAAACTTGGTATTCGCAAAATTTTATGTTAATATACAATTAGCATCAAAAAACACCACCCTCAAGGAGTATCATATGCACATATATCCGAGTTACTATAACGATTTTAAATGTATCGCATCACGCTGTAAGCACAACTGCTGTATCGGATGGGAAATAGACATCGATGAAAGCACCATGGAGTTTTACAACAGCGTAAGCGGTGATTTCGGTCAAAGGCTAAAAGATAACATCAACCATCTTGATATTCCGTATTTTAAATTGAGCAGTGATGAACGATGTCCTTTTTTAAATGATAAAAATTTATGCGATATAATAATGACGCTGGGTGAAAAGCATCTGTGCGATATATGCACAGAGCATCCACGCTTTCATAACGCACTACCCGATAGAATCGAAAGCGGTTTAGGGCTGTGCTGTGAAGAAGCCGCACGTATAATATTATCCCAAAAAGAAAAAGTAACTTTACTTAATTCAAAAAGCACTGACGACCAAATACTCATACTAAGAGATAAAATAATTGATACTCTCCAAAATAGAGATAAGACTATCGAAAACCGCATCGAAGATATGCTCTCTTTATGCGACACCTCACTTTCAAAAAGACCGATTAGTTTATACTGTGACCTGCTTTTATCTCTTGAGCGAATGGACGAAAAATGGGGTGAGCTACTGAATATGCTCAAAGAAAACGCAGATGCTATCGACTTTGAGCGCTTTGATCAATTTATGAAAGACAGAACCCACGAGTACGAACAGGTGCTAGTCTATCTCATCTACCGTCATTTTGCTAATTCTCCCGATACGCAAGAAGCGTTAAAACGTGCACGATTTAGCGCTTTTTCATACGAGATTTTACGAGCGCTGGGAGCTGTTATTTACTATAAAACAGGAGACTTTGACTTTGAAGCCCACGTAGAGCTACTCAGATTATTCTCGAGTGAAATTGAATACTCAGACGAAAACTTATACACACTTTTCGATACAATATAAAAAGCACTGCTTTATATTGCAGTGCTTTTTTCCTTTATACTTCGTAGAAAATTTCTTCGCCTTTTTTATCATAACCGCTGGTAAACTTCTTAGCATCAGAAGAAATACAGCGCACGGTGTAGGTGTAAATCTCACCTTGCACTACGTCTTTATGAATAAACTCGGTAGAGGTTGTGTCAGCGAGTTTTCTCCACGTACTATCGTTTTCGCCTTTGACGTAAACACGGTATTTTTCAGCGCCGCGTACTTTATCCCATCTGAGGAAAACTCCATCATCAGTACAGTCGTAAAAGGAAATTTCAGGTGTTGATATAAAAGTGTTACTCCATCCGCTTGAATTATGGGTAGAAGAAGCCACATCGTTTTTAAACGCTTTCACCGTATAAGTGTATGAAGTACCACTTAGTGCATCGGTGTGAATAAAGGTAGTAGTAACGCTTTCTCCGATAGACTTCCATGTTCCGTTTTCACGAATATACACTCTGTACTTAGTAGCACCCGTTACTTTCGAGATAGTGATTTTTACACCATCTTCTACGTTTTCTATCTTAGTAATTGATGGTTTACTGAGATATGTATAGCTTTTGCCGTTTTTATCGTAATCGCTCAAAGCGGTTTTGCCGTCTTTAGTCATACATCTGACAGTATAGGTGTAATTTGTACCTGATGCGACATTTTTATGAGTATATGTAGTCGAAGTAGTGTTAGCTAATCCTTTCCATCCTGTGGAGGTTTTCACGTATACTCGATAGTTTTCGGCACCTGTAACCTTGCCCCATGTGATTTTCATAGCGCTGTCGGTGTTAGTAATAGCGCTGATAGCAGGAGTAGCGATGAACTTATTAGTAAATCCTTTAGAAATAAATGAACTTGAAACTCCATTTTTATCAAACGCTTTCAGCGTATAGGTATAGCTTTTACCGCTTTGGGCATCGGTGTGGATAAAATAATTATCGCTTGTATCGCCTATACCCTTCCATGAAGAAGAGGTCTTTACATAAATGCGGTATTTCACAGCACCGGATACTTTATTCCACGTAAGTTTTACGCCGTCTGTGGTGTTAGTGAATTTGGAAACCTTAGGAGGAGCTAAGAATGTGTGAGTAAATCCCTCTTTATCGTAACCGCTAGTCGTTTTCTTCCCGTCTTTAGACATACATCGTACGGTGTAGGTCATCGCATTTTTTGAAGACACACCTGTGTAAGTATAAGAAGTCGATGTTGTATTACCTAAACCTTTCCAGCCTGTGGAAGTTTTCACGTATACTCGATAGTTTTCAGCTCCTGCTACCTTTCCCCACGTGATTTTTACACCGTTTTGGGCATTGGTAACTGATGTGATTCTCGGCGTTTCAAGATATTTAATACTCCAACCCTTAGAATTAAAAGAACTGCTGTTATTTGCTTTATCAAACGCTTTTACAGTATAAGTATAGGAAGTGTTATTTTTTACCGCTGTGTGAACAAAGCTATTAGATGATGTATCTCCGATTCCTTTCCATCCCGAGCTTGTTTTATAATACACGCGGTATTTAGTAGCACCCGCTACTTTACTCCACGTAAGTTTAACACCATTTTCTATGCTCTCGGTTTTCACACCTGATGGGGTTACCAAACGAGTTGTAGAAAGACCCGTTTTATCATAAAGACTGGTTGTGCCATCATAACCGATAAATTTAACTGTATATGTGTATTTTGTACCTGCTTTGGCAGTAGTGTCGGTATAAGAAGCAGTTGTTACATCGGCAAGTTTTGACCACGTTGTGCCTGCGGTTTTTCTGTAAACACGGTAGTAACCGCTCATACCCGAAAGCTTTTCAAAATTAATCTTGATACCTGAGTTGGTATTTGTGACAGAAGTGATTTCCGGAGCGGAAAGCCCGTTTGCATATTTGACCCCGTAAGCTTTAGCATATTCATCTGCAAGAGAGCTGGCCAAACCAATTACAGTAAATCCTGTATAGGCATAGTACTGACCTTTTTCTTCAAAACAACCAAGAGCCATCTTTTCTATAGTTTTAACGCTTTTTGGGATATAAATATCATACAAGCTAAAACAATTGAAAAATGCTCTCTCGCCTATTTCTTTTAATCCTTCATTTAATGTTACTTTAGAAAGGCTGTAACAATTTTCAAAAGCTTCATCATAAATATATTTTGTGCTACTAGGCAGAGAAATGTGTGCAAGAGAATAGCAATTATAAAACGCTCTTTCACCTATTCTGGTAAGATTCTTTCCTATTTCAACTTTATAGAGATTCTCACAGTCTATAAACGCTGTCTCACCAATTGTTGTTACATAAGGTAAAGAAATTTCTGTAAGACCATAACATCTCGCAAAAGCATTTCCCCCCACTGTTTTTATTTTGTTATTTGTTGCAAAACTGAATTCTTTAAGATTTATGCAACCACTAAACACTCCGTATCCAATATTAATTAAAGATTTTGCCTCTATACTTTCTAAAGCTGCGCAAGCATTAAAGCAACTACTTGGCAAATCTGTTAATGTAGATGGAAGTTTCACTGCTTTTAATGAAGTACAATTCTTAAATAGACCAGCCTCCATTGTATAAGTCACTTTATCTGAAAAAGTTATTTCTTTTAAATTACTACATTCATTAAACGCATTTTCTCTTAAAACATTCGCTTTTGTTAAGTCAAAACTTTCTATACTACTACATCCTTCAAATGCACTTACTCCTATAGAAGTTACGCTTGGCATTGTCACTGATTTCAGATTTGTACACCTATAAAAACACTGTGATGGTATGGTCTTAATATACTTTGATAATATTACAGATTCTAACGATGTACACTCATAAAAAGATGTTTCATCTAATGACGAATTCTCTATTGCTCCAATCTCTATATTTTTAAGTCCTACACATTTGCTAAATGCACTTTTTCCGATACTTTTTATGCACGAAAAATCAATATTTACCAAATTAGGACAGCGACTAAACCCCCAACTCTCTATTGCTAAATTTGTATTTTTTCCCTCAAAACTAACGTCCGTCAGTGATTCCAACTCACTAAATGCTTCTATGCCGATAGTTTCCAATGCAGGGTTTATTGTCACTTTTTCTAAAGAATTACAGCCTCTAAAAGCTGATTCACCTATCTCCAGAAGGTTTTTTGGCAATTCTATACTTTTAAGAGAAGAACATCCATAAAAAGCTTCGCTGCCTATATATTTTAGCGAATCGGGAAAAATGACTTCAACAAGTTTGTTGCAATATGCAAAAGTTTCACTTCCGATTTCTGTTATTTTACATTGCATTGTTACACTTTCCAAGTCGTAACAATATGCAAAACTTTTCGGATATATATTGGTAATGGTAGGAGGCAAAACTATACTTTTCAGTTTTGCGTCACAAAATGGGCCGTAATATTCTCCGGATATTATGGTTGTAACGGTTTTTCCTTTGAGAGTGGAGGGTATGACAACGTGTTCTTTTAAAGTTTCTGGATTATAGCCGACAATATCAAGTGTACCTAGATAATTCACATCATAACGTACACCATCATACTCTATATCATACGGGACTTCACCAACACTTACTATATCAGACTTATCATTTTTTGTTCTATTATCTGTCTGTTCTGTACTACTTTCTTGTGCTGTATCGTAGCTTATGTTCTCATCATTGTTTTTTATAACTTCTACTTTTGGCTCTACCTGTATTTCGGCTGTTTCAGCATTAAAGCTGATTGATACAGAAAATATCACTGTAATCATCATTACCAGACATAGAATTACAGATAAAATTCGTTTTTTCATATAGCTATCCTCCTTTAATACTCTATACCTGTTATCCAACCATCAGCTCTCTGCACACCTTGTGGGTTGGAAAAAGCTGAATCGACATTATTTCTAGGTTCTTCGAAAAAATAAATAGTGTCAGGGAGCGGGTCGGTTTTTTCGCCAAACGGATAGTGGTAGTTCGACCCACTGCTATTGTTTGATGTATCATAAATATTTGTGTATTCGTACGGATCATAAACTTCTCTA
>JAFVVB010000203.1 GCA_017502425.1 Ruminococcus sp.
CATTTACGCGTTTCGCAAGCGGTCTGGTAGCTATCAACGTAACAACAGTTACTGCGACTGCAACAGAAATCTGAATCCAGATATTACCAGTGAATAGCGAGGTTATGCATCCTCCGATGCCACCGAGTGCAAACCATATAGCAACAAGCTGAGGTGTTACGGCTTCAATCGCACCCATAAGTACAGCAAAAACGAGCCAAAAAATCGACATTTTTCTCATCTCCTTTGAGTGTAGTATATCATTTTGTTGAATCTTCGTCAATCAAAATACTATTAACCGAACATTAAATTCAGGTTAAATAATTAACTTTGACTTTTGCACCCTATATGATATAATAAAAATATATAGTAAAGGTGGTGCAATTATGGCATTTGATACTTTTGATGAAGGAATCAGCTTAGGCGGAATGAGAAGTAAAACCGAAATCCGTACTTTGATTTGCTACTTATTTGACAAAGTCGGTACTCCGATGAAAAAGGAAACCATAATCACTGCATTACAGCAGAAAGCTTTAGCTAATTACTTTGAATCAAGTTCATGTTTTGACGATTTAGTTAAAAATAACAACTTAAAACTGGTCGACGAGCAAAATAATCTTTATTTTATCACTGATGCAGGAAAAATGATATCAAAACAGCTTGAAGATACATTAGCATATACTATCAAAGAAAAAGCGTGTGAATGCACTTTGCATCTGCTCGAACAGGAACGAATTGAAAAAGAAAACGTAGTAACTATATCAAAGGTTGAAAACGGATATAAAGTCAACTGCTCTATTTCCGGCGGTGATATGGATTTACTCACTTTTTCTCTTTATGTACCTGATATCACACAGGCGAGAATCGTCAGAAAAAATTTCCATAAAAACCCTCTGATGTTCTATAACGTAATGATATCAATGCTCACTAGAAACAAAGGCGCTGTAAAAGAAGCGCTAAGCGATTTAAATTCCATCCTTTAATACATTAGTATTTTCATAATTATAAGCAACGCAACTCCCGGTATACCGAGTAATGAACTAACCATTAAAGATAGTTCTGAAACTGACACTATCACTCCTGTGTATAAAGAAAGCACATTGAGTGTTATCAGTATTATAGGACCACAGAGCAAAGACACTAAAGCCCTTTTACAGGGCTTTTTCTTTTTGGCTAAAAAGTGTAAAAATGATAATACAAAAAATGCACTAATAAAGAACAAAAATAATCTTAACATACCCTATCACCAATAAAAAAAGACTATCGGAAGAATCCGATAGTCAATTTTATGATACAAGTATTCAAAATTATGCTGTGAAATAAGCAATAATATTGAGAGCAAGTACAACTAATACAAAGCCAATAGCAACCCATTTAGTAGCTTTAGCGAGTACAGCATCAATTGAACGAGCCTTATTCTTAGAGAAGAAAGAGTCAGCGCCGCCGGATACTACACCGAGGCCCTGATGATTACCTTCCTGAAGAATAATAACGATGATCATGACCAAAGATGCTAAGATGAGTAACGCACCTAAGATATAACCCCAAACTGCCATATTTATCTTCCTTTCAACAAAAGTAGTAAATCTTTATTAACTAGATTATAATAACACAGAAAAATCCATAATGCAAGCATTATTTTAAAGATTACAGAATTGAGAGTTGTTGTGCCTCATCTTCCTCGCTAGGAAGAGCACCGAGTGCCGGTAATGTACGGGTACGATAACGTGAAGGCTTAGCAAACATGCCATCTTCGTATCGTGTAATACCCATTACGCGATGACCTTTCTTCAGTTTCATAACCGCTACACCCTGAGTAGATTTAGATGATTTTGCGTTAATAGCCCCACTATGGAGTAATAATCTACGTCCTGAAGACGAGATAACAACAAATTCAGAATCCACTTCACAATGTGCAATTCCAGCAAGTGATGATTTATCGCTGTAAGCATTAATAAGTTTTTTACGATTAGTCTTAGTCCAGTAAGCATTAAGAGGAACTTTAGCTACTTTACCGTTTTCGAAAGCAAAAATCAAGTAACCTGAATAATCCTTAGTGTTAAGCATAAATACTGCCTGCTCTCCCTCATCCATACCGAGTTTAGCAGGAATATAATCACCGAACACGCTAGCTTTAGTATCGGAAAACTCATGAACTTTAGCTTTATACACCTGACACTTATTACTAAAGAATAACAAATCAGTATTATTAGTAGTTTCAACAGTAGAAACAATCTCGTCATTTTCTTTGAGTTTCTGCTCTCCACTCATACGAAGTGAAAGCGGAGTAATCTTCTTGAAATAACCATCACGAGTAAAGAATAAGTGCACCGGATAATCTGGAATATCTTCAGTAATATCAATCGCTGATTTAGCATCATCAACATGAAGAAGTGGACATTTTCTGTCTTTGCCGTATTTTTCAGCAACATCTTTGAGCTCTCTGACAATAATGGTCTTTACTCTGCTACGACTAGCAAGAATAGCCTCAAGTTCTGCTATTTCTTCGATAAGTTTTTCAATATCCTTAGTACGCTTTAAGATATACTCACGGTTTAAGTGACGAAGTTTAATCTCAGCTACATATTCAGCCTGAATCTCATCAATACCAAAGCCTATCATCAGGTTAGGTACAACCTCAGCCTCTTCATCGGTTTCTCTAACGATTTTGATAGCTTTATCGATATCAAGCAGAATAAGTTCAAGACCTTTTAATAGATGTAATCTGTCTTTCTTTTTATTAAGATCGTGATATGTTCTGCGACGAATACACTCTACTCTAAACGCAATCCATTCTTCGAGTAAATCCTTAACTCCTAAAACCATCGGTACACCACCGATGAGTACATTGAAGTTACACGAAAAGCTATCTTCAAGTGTGGTCATCTTAAAGAGCTTAAGCATAAGTTTTTCAGGATCGGCACCACGTTTTAAATCGATAGTGATTTTCAAACCATCAAGACCTGTTTCATCACGTATATCAGCGATTTCTTTAATCTTTCCTGCTTTAACTAAATCGATGATTTTTTCAATAATAACCTCAACAGTAGTGGTTGGAGGAATATTAGTAATATCAATACAGTTATTAGGTTTATCGTAATTATAAATAGAGCGGACTTTCACTGCTCCTCTACCTGTACGATAAATTTCTCTGATACTTTCCTCGTTATAGATAATCTGGGCACCACCGGAAAAATCTGGGGCAGGTAGTGTTGAAATAATATCGTGCTCGCTGTCACGAATAAGAGCAGCAGTTGTCTCACAAATCTCCTTTAAGTTAAAAGAACAGATATTAGATGCCATACCGACTGCGATACCTGTATTAGCATTAACTAATACTGACGGGAAACTAGCAGGTAAAAGAACAGGCTCTTTCTGAGTATTATCGTAGTTATCTACGAAATCAACAGTATCTTTATCGATATCTTTGAATAGCTCATTACACAGAGAATCGAGTTTAGCCTCAGTATATCGTGAAGCAGCCCAAGCCATATCACGTGAATAGAACTTACCAAAGTTACCTTTTGA
>JAFVVB010000204.1 GCA_017502425.1 Ruminococcus sp.
AAAAGAGGGAAATCAGAGAAAAGTGATGCCGCCTGACGCCATAGTCTGAAACGACCGCTGTCGATATTCTTATTAACATGATCAAACGTCACTCGCTCGGTAGCGTAAAAAACATCTTCCTTCTCAGCAGGCGCAGTTTCCTCTATCTGAGAAGCAACTTCAGCAGTTTCAAGAATCTGAGTAAACCCAGCCTGACACAGTTCGCGTACTAAGAAAGTACTGCCCATAATAAAAGCACCAACAAGAACGCAGGAAATAAGCTTTGATACAATCTGCTTTTTGGTAAATTCGTGTTCAGCGCCGAACATTTTATAAAGGGTGAAGAAAATGCAGTAAAATATCAGTAGTATAATAGCACCATTAGAATCACACAAAAACAGTGAGATTCCATTAATCGCAAGGGCACTCGCAAGCCATATACGAGAAATTCTCGGTTCACCTGACATTTCTACAAAATAGCTTTTCGTAAGCATATGAACACACATGATACCAACCACAGACATAAAACCTAGCGGATTAGGATTAGCATAAATTCCTGTAAACCTATTCTCGTAAATAATAAACTTAAACGACATAACCTCAAAGTTTATTCCAGCCATAAGACACGCAAGTCCTATGACTCCGACAATAGTGGTAGCGTAAAGAACAAATCTGCATATCTGATACAGCTCTTTACGGAAGTTAAGGTGTTTTTCGGTATGTAAACCATAAAAAACAAAGAAACATATGGCTATGTGGAACTGTACAACCATATTATAAATAAAGTTACTGTTAATATGCAGAACAGCCGTTAAGGTAGAAAAGAATATAAAAGCAAGCAACCATATACCAAAACGGGTTCTGGAGATAGCCTGTCTTTTAGACTCGTTATAAAACAGAAGAAATACTCCCCAAAAAAAGAGAAAAACCAAAGCAACATAAGCCGGCACCTGCACGAAAGTAATGACACAGAAAAACAAACAATACATATAACATCGTCTGAATAAAGACGTATCAGTAAGTATAGCTTTCAGCTTATCCAAAGAGTTCACTCCCCTAAAAGTAATGGCTCAAAAACTAAAAGAGCACTTGGAACACAGTCTGGAACATAAGTGAAATATCACTAAAAAATCCGAATTTTTCAATATATTCAAGATTATACTTCATCTTATCTTTTAAAATAACATTGACATAAACGTCATCAATTTTCTCAGGGTCATCGATTTCACCGATTATTTTATCTTCATCTTTATATTTGATACTCGCTAAAGATGTGATACCGGCAGGCATAAGTAAAGTAGCGTACATATCATCAGTATACTCGTCTACATACTTTGGTACCTCAGGTCGTGTTCCAACAATACTCATTTTTCCTGAAAGAACATGAAAAATCTGAGGCAACTCGTCCATTCTAAATTTTCGTAAAACCTTGCCGATTTTAGTGACTCTGTTATCATTTTTCGTAGTCAGTAGTCCTGATTTATCAGCACCGACCCTCATAGTACGGAACTTTAAAATATTAAATTTCACTGAGTATTTAGTAACTCTTTCTTGCTTATATAAAACAGGTCCTTCAGAACTGAATTTAATAAGTAAAGCGATAATAAGCATCGGTATACTAAGCAAAACGATGAGGACAGCAGAAAAAAGAATATCCATCAAACGCTTGAACAGTAAGCTTCCTTTCTTTTTGCTAAGTATATCGTAATATTTCTTTACACTATCGTTTTTCAATTCCTCAGGAAGTTTTTCAAACGGTAAAAGTATCATTTGAATCCCCCAAAAAATTTTATTTAATTGATTAATTATACATCAACAATCGTCTTTTTTCAATACTTATCAAAAAATTGACAATGATGTACTAATAATTCAAAAAGTATAGATTTTTGTCGCAATATTGCATTCGTTATTTCTTGACTAAAAGTTGTATAGATAGTAAAATGTATATACAACACAAAGGAGTAAAATAATATGGATAAAGAATTCGCACCTGATCTCATCACTCTGATTGATGACGAGAATATTGAACATAATTTTGAAATACTTGATACTATCGAAAACGACAAAGGTCTTTTCTATGCCCTCTACCCTGTTTTTGATAACCCTGAACAGGCTGTTTCTGACGATGGTGAATACTACATTATGGAAGTATTAAACGAAGATGGTGAAGAACAGTTAGCTGAAGTTGATGATGAAAAGTTGCTTGATGAATTAGCTGAAATTTTCGAATCACGCTTCGAACAGCTCTTCTCAGAAGAATAATCTCAAATTCCTGCCTGATTCGCGAATCAGCGAAAATAACCCTACAACCTTTAAATCGGGAGTTTATCTCCATCAGTGGTGTGCAGACCTCCTCTTTTTATGAGACGAAGGGAGCCTGAAGCTGATGGGAGGACACCCACCTGTCACTTATGTAGGCAGGTTATGTTAAGCTGATACGGTCAGGCGGGATATCTATTATAATTTTTGGAGAATACTATGAAAATATCTGTTTTAGGTTGCGGTCGCTGGGGTAGCTGTATCGCATGGTACTTAGATAAGATAGGCCACGATGTTATCTCATGTGGTTTACCTAATGCACCTGAATTAATCGCACTGAAAGCTACTCATAAAAACGATTATCTTACATACCCTGAAAGTATCGAAGTAACATCAGATTTAGAAAAAGCTATTTCACACGCTGAGACTATCATTATATCTATTTCTTCACAGCACTTACGTTCATATATGAATGATATAGCTAAGTATCCATTGGAAGGTAAAAAGATTGTGCTGTGTATGAAAGGTGTTGAAGTTGACACCGGATGCAGACTAAGTGAAGTTGTCAGCGATTTTGTTGATGAAAGCAAAACACCTATTGCTGTATGGGTTGGTCCAGGACACCCACAGGACTACGTAAAAGGTATCCCTAATTGCATGGTTATAGATTCTGAAAATAAAGAAGTGAAAAACGAACTTGTAAATGCTTTTTCTTCTGACTTAATCAGATTTTACATCGGAACCGACTTAATCGGAAGCGAACTTGGCGCAGCAGCTAAAAATGTCATCGGAATTGCTGCCGGTATGCTCGATGGTATCGGCTACACATCACTCAAAGGAGCACTGATGGCAAGAAGCACCAGAGAAATATCAAGACTCATTTCCGCTATGGGCGGAAACGAACTGTCAGCGTATGGGTTATGTCATTTAGGTGACTATGAAGCAACTCTCTTCTCCCCTTGGAGTCACAACAGATGCTACGGCGAAAGCTATGCTAAAGGCGAAAAGTTCCAGAAACTCGCAGAAGGTGTTATGACTTCTAAAGCTTTAGTAAAACTCAGCAAAGAACATAATGTTGATATGCCTATAACAACTGCTATATATAACATTTTATTCGAAGAAAAGAACTTCGAAGATGAGTTATCCAAGCTTTTCCTGCGCTCTGTTAAACAAGAATTCTGATATAACATAAAACACCGTGTGAATTTTCACACGGTGTTTCTTTTTATTGATTATTATTCTATTAAAGAATTAATACATGCCACCCATATCAGGTGCAGGAGCAGCTGCAACAGCAGGCTCTTTAATATCAGCAACTAAAGACTCAGTAGTGAGTACCATAGAAGCAACAGAAGCTGCGTGCTGTAAAGCACTACGTGTAACCTTAGTAGGATCAACGATGCCTGCTTCAATCATATCGGTATACTCTTCAGTAAGTGCATTGAAACCATAGCCAACCTTATCGGCTTTCTTGATATTTTCAACGATAACTGAACCTTCTAAACCTGCATTGAGGGCAATCTGTTTGATAGGTGCTTCTAAAACCTTGAGTACAATCTGCATACCAGTCTTAACATCACCGCTAGCAGAGTCAACAAGCTTTTCAACAGCAGAAGTAGCGTTAACAAGAGCAACACCACCACCAGCTACAATACCTTCTTCAACAGCAGCTTTAGTAGCGGATAAAGCGTCCTCAATTCTTAACTTCTTTTCTTTCATTTCTATTTCAGTAGCTGCACCAACCTTGATTACTGCAACACCACCAGCGAGTATAGCAAGACGTTCCTGAAGCTTTTCTCTATCAAAGTCCGATGTAGTAACTTCGATCTGCTGACGAATCTGAGCAACACGATTCTTAATCTCGTTCTGGTCACCTGCACCATCAACGATGATAGTGTCTTCTTTAGTGATCTTAACCTGTCTTGCACGACCACACTGCTCAATAGTAGCGTCTTTGAGTTCAAGACCTAAATCTGATGTGATTACAGTACCGCCTGTTAAAATAGCGATATCCTGAAGCATTTCTTTTCTTCTATCGCCAAAGCCAGGAGCTTTTACAGCAACACAAGTGAAAGTACCTCTGAGTTTATTGAGTACTAAAGTAGTCAAAGCTTCGCCTTCAACATCCTCAGCAATAATAACGAGTTTTCTACCAGCCTGAACAATCTGCTCTAAAAGTGGGAGAATATCCTGAGTTGTAGAAATCTTCTTATCAGTAATGAGAAGAAGAGCATCATCGATATCAGCTACCATCTTATCAGTATCAGTTACCATATAAGGAGCAATGTATCCTCTGTCGAACATCATACCTTCAACAACTTCGCTGTATGTTTCAGCAGTTTTGCTTTCTTCAACAGTAATAACA
The DNA here is from genome assembly GCA_017502425.1 of Ruminococcus sp. Classification (GTDB taxonomy): domain Bacteria; phylum Bacillota; class Clostridia; order Oscillospirales; family Acutalibacteraceae; genus Ruminococcoides. Next base: position 4,604 of record JAFVVB010000204.1, read on the forward strand.
CCGTCTTTAGAAACCTTTTCCATAGCTTCAGCAATAAGGTTTCCGATATACTCATCAGCTGATGATACAGTAGCAACACGAGCGATATCCTCGGTACCCTTAATCTGCTGAGAGTTCGCAGTAATAGCTTTTACTGCCTCATCAACAGCCATACTGATTCCCTTTTTAAGAATCATAGGGTTAGCACCTGCTGCTACGTTTTTCATACCTTCGCGAATAAGTGCCTGAGCAAGGAGAGTTGCAGTAGTTGTACCGTCACCTGCAACATCGTTTGTCTTTGTTGCAACTTCCTTAACAAGCTGAGC
>JAFVVB010000205.1 GCA_017502425.1 Ruminococcus sp.
CGAGGGATTTTTTGAAGCTAACTTTGACTGTGACAGTAAGGTAACCGTAATGGACGCTACCGCTATCCAGATGAAGTTGGCTATGGTGCCTGAAGCACCTTTAGATTAAGTGATGAAGTTAAGTGTTAGTAAGTGACTTTTTCTAATCACTCCTATTATATATCATCCCCTTGAAAATTCTGTTAAAGAAAAAACGTAGTGGCATAACGCTGCTGCGTTTTTTCTTTTTTGTTTTTATTAATTTTTCAAATAATTGAAACCAAAATGACTTTTATTACGTTTTATTAATGAAAGGATATTAAATAATATTCTAATATAGAAAAATAATGCTTTAGGAGGTCAGAATGAAAAAGATAGTAAGTTTACTGTTAGTTTTTGTAATGCTTATGAGTATCGGGGCTATTAACACTTTTGCTTTAGCACCGCTATATTCACAGCTGTTCAACAGTTATGATGAAATGCTTAGCTTTATTAATGATTATGCTCAGAAGTTCCCTGATGTAGATTATAGCGAATCAGTGATAAATGCCCCAAGTGATGAGTATTGGTTAGAGAATAAAGAGGTGGTTGTCCCTGTTTTACCTGAGGACTATGCTACGCTGGACGCCTATACATGTATGGAAACTAGATATGAGGGAGGCATTGCTTGTATTTTCAGCAGTTATACCACAAAAGAATCGAAGACAAATATCAGGTTCCTTACATATTATGATATGACTGACGATGAAGTTGATGATAAAATAGAAGGCTTAACTGATAAAAGACACCCGAATGGTGTGCATTGTGGTTTAAATGACGAGTATATGTACTCAGCAAAAGAATCAACAGATATAAATGGTAAAACCAGAAGTACATACCATATAGCATATGATGATAAGCTCATTGTTATATATATCGATGAGTGTTTGAATACAGAATTTGTACCTAAAATTTTCAATAAAAAACTAGACTTTATTTCCACTGACATACTTTTACCTGTTTATGTCAGTGGTGAAGTGAATTTGTTTGAGGATAGATTTTTAGAATGTTACTCAGATAACTACGACGGAAGAAAGAGGTACAATCATTATTACGAGGAAATATTCTATCATTATGATAGCGACGGCGAAATGGATTGGGTACTCATTGATGAGTGTCCTTTCGAAAAGAAACCGTTTATGTATAGCGCTATGTATAAGGACAGAATTTTGAGTAATGGTGGATATTATCCTTTTTCTTTCAGATATGGTGTTTATGATGTGAATGAAGATAAGTTCTATAACATTTTTGAAAATGGTTTTGATTTTTCAAAATTCGAGGGACTTGACGAAGCTTTGACAGCGTATGAACCTGGTGTCCCTCACGGTGATGTTGATTATGATGGTATACTCACGGTAATGGATGCTACATTTATACAGCGAGCGTTAGTGGGTTTGGACGAGTTTAATGTGCTTGATGATATGGACTATATTCCTGAACTTTGGTACCAAAACGACAAACCTGAATATATGAGCGACTTTGACCGAGATGGTGAGCGTACCGTAATGGACGCGACCGCTATCCAGATGAAGTTGGCTATGGTGCCTGAAGCACCTTTAGATTAAGTGATGAAGCTTAGTGTTAGTAAGTGACTTTTTCTAATCACTCCTATTATATATCATCCCCTTGAAAATTCTGTTAAAGAAAAAACGTGGTGGCATAACGCTGCTGCGTTTTTTCTTTTTTGTTTTTATTAATTTTTCAAATAATTGAAACCAAAATGACTTTTAATGCGTTTTATTAATGTAAGGAGTAAAAAGTCGTACATGATAGGTGTATCGGCTGACGAATATAAAGATTACTCCAGATAGGGTCTAATCAGATACATCTGAGCAAAAAGAAAACCGCCACAATAAAGTGACGGTAAAATTATGATTCATTTACACTTTTTCCGCTTAGGTGTTCAATGCTTAGTTCAAGGCACTCGCAACGGCTGAAATGGGCGTTCATTTCGCTCTCTATTTCGCTATGGTCAGGAAAATATTTTTCAGCCAGTTTTCGTACATAAAACTCAGCTTTTTTTCTGTCTTTTACGATAGAAAGTCTGCCAAATGCGATGACGCAGTTATAGTCTTTTGACCAGTGGTTTTCACGTTTTACACCTTGGTCATATACGCAAAAAGATGCTTTGCTGTGTTTTTTCAGAGCATCGATTTTATGACCTTCTTTAGCGCTATGAAAATATAATTTGTTTTCTTTTTCATCGTAGTAGAAGTTCATAACTACTCCGTACGGGTAGTCGTTATCACCGAGCAGTGAGAGCACTCCTCGCCATTGATTATGCAAAACTCGACTGCATATATCATCATTTAGTTTTTGCTTTATTCTACGCATCTGACGGAACATATTACACCTCGATTGTATTAATACACATATATTTTATACACATATATCCTATGTGTCAACGATAATGTGCTTAATAAAATAAACATAAAGGAGAGAAATATTATGAAAAAAATAATTTGTACTTTAATGGTTGCTGTTCTTATTTTATCAGTTGGACTGGTTTCTATTAACGCGACTACTGCTCCAGCCGGAGTAGCAGGAGACACTAACCGCGACGATAGGGTTGACGCACTTGATGTTACACTCATACAGCGTCACCTCGCTAAAATGGAGAGTGTTGATTATATTCAGTTCGGACTCGGTGATGTTGATGAAGATAAAGACCTCACCATTTACGATGCTACTAATATCCAGAGATATTTAGCAAAGCTTCCTACTGATTGTACAATTGATGTATGGTACAACTACGATATGATTACAAACGATTTCTACTCAGATTATGAGTCAGGCGCTGCTATGGTGTGTGTTCCTGTTACATTCACAGTAAACGCAAAGACAGGTTCTCCTGTAATGTCATACGATCTTTATGTTGATGACGTTTGCGTAGCTACATCACACGCTAATTCAATCACTTATACTTTTGATAAAGCAGGCGTGTATGATGTGAAAATGTGCATTAACGCTGTATTCTCTAGTGGACGCATGGTAGAATACGATTTTGAGGTAGTTGAGCCTTCAGAAAACGCTCCGCTTAAGTTCAAGACACTGTATCTGACAGGCACAATTCAGTGGGGTACTATCACTTACGACGTAGATAATATGGCTGTGCACGCTGATGCTATCGGCGGTCATGGACCTTATCAGTATAAATTTGTTTTTGAAAGACCAGAGAGACCTGAATATAGTTTTAATAGTGATAAAATCATCACTACTACTCAGGATTATTCAGAAGATAACGTATACGAGCTTGAAGTAATCGATTATTCAGATATGGTAGATGACTTAACAGGACGCGCAGGCGAGCTTCTTTGCACTCTAACTGTATATATCAAAGACGCTGACGGTACCGAAATATCACGCGAAATGCCTATTATTTATACCGGTGCAGTTCCTGTTGGATAATTCTAATACAGAAATTAAAATGCTATAAATAAAAAAGCTCCTTCTGCACATACTTAGTAGTGTGGAAGGAGTGATTTTTTATGAATAAAGATAATAAACCGTATGAATTTCCTCAGGAATGCCCACAGCGTGACAAAAAACTCGATAAGGGTGTTATTGTCGATGTGGTCGAAAACGAAATAGAACCTCGTAAGGCAGAGCAATCCACTCACGAACATAGTATGTGGGAATATAGAGGACGTGAGTCTTCGCGTTAACAGCGCCGACCTTTGCTTTGATACCGAGTTTTCTGACTATAAGCCTCGCTCGTAGCTGATGAAAAGCATCAGTAGCGATAGCGAGGTTTTTGTTTTTCTTATTCTCGTTTATAACTCTGTATGAGAATAATATATTTTCATAGGTACTGCGTGATTCTGACTCTAAGAGGAGTCTTCCCGTATCAATATCCATACTTTCTAAAGTGTTATACATACATACGGATTCTTCAATGTAATCGCGTCGGCATTTACCACCTGAGAGCACAGCGATAGAATCGCTATCTTTATTAAGATGTTCTTTAGTAGCGATGATTCTACCCATCAAAAGCTCACTCGGACCGTCTTTAGTAGCTCGGTTACCAAGCGTTATGATACTCGCACCTTTTTTAGGTTTTATCTTAGATGCGATGAAAATAGCTACTGTTACAATCAGAGCGTAGCATATGAAAATAATTATAAACCACTTCGCTGCATTCCATAGAAAAGCTAGGATTTTATAGTCATAGCAGAAAGATTTCACGTATTCAAATAGGGGAGTGTTGGTATAAAACAGCAGAACAAAAAGGCATATAGCGATGCCGAGTTTATTACCATGGTTAAAATATTTTTTGAATATAGGGGCTATAAACCAGAATAGGAATATAATTGCCACTATTCTAAGTATCCATAAATACATAGTATCACCAACGTTATGATAACACAGTATTGGAAATTAGGGAAGATGTATTTTGTCTAAGTTTCGCTAAAAAAAGCAGGGCGTCGATTACTCGACGCCCTGAATTTATATGAGATTTGCTACAATTAATATTTAGGTCTCTTAACGTATGATGTGTGTAAGAGCTCGTGAGCCTTGTGTGAACCAGGCTCGCCGAGATACTCGTCATAGATAGCTTTAATCTCAGGGTTCTTATGAGATTTTCTATACTCGAGGTTCTTATCATCATCGTAGAGAGCAGCAGCACGTAAGCCTTTAACATCAACAAAGTTGCGTGTGTGGCCATCAACGATAGGCTGACCGCCGCCGTTGATACAACCGCCAGGACAGCACATAACTTCGATGAACTGGTAGTCAGCTTCGCCACTCTTAACTTTATCGAGGAGCTTAGCAGCGTTCTTAAGACCAGAAGTAACAGCAACCTTAACCTGCATACCTGCAACGTCATAAGTAGCTTCCTTGATGTCATCCATACCACGAACGTCTGTGTAGTCGATGTGTTCGAGGTCCTCGCCAGTGAGTACGTCAGCAACAGTTCTAAGAGCTGCTTCCATAACACCACCGGTAGCACCAAAGATAGTGCCGGCACCAGAACCGATACCCATGATAGGGTCGAACTGCTCGTCAGGAAGCTCAGTGAACTGTAAACCAACAGCTTTGATCATCTTAGCGAGTTCTCTGGTTGTAATAACGATATCGTTATCGTCAAGACCGTTGTGACCCTGATCATCACGCTTGATTTCGAATTTCTTAGCAACACATGGCATAACAGCAACTACAACCATATCTTTAGGGTCAATACCCATCTTCTCAGCGTAGTATGACTTAATCATAGCGCCCTGCATCTGCTGTGGTGATTTACATGTTGAGAGGTTAGGAATGAGTTCTGGATAGTAGTGCTCGCAGAACTTGATCCAACCTGGTGAACATGAAGTGATCATAGGAAGTGTGCCACCGTTCTTAACTCTGTCTAAGAACTCAGTGCCTTCTTCCATAATAGTAAGGTCAGCAGCGAAGTTGGTATCGAATACTTTATCAAAACCAAGTCTTCTCAGAGCTGCAACCATTTTGCCTGTAACATTAGTGCCGATAGGCATATCAAAGCACTCACCTAAAGTAGCACGGATAGATGGAGCTGTGTGAACGATAACAGTCTTAGTCTCGTCAGCGATAGCCTCGAATACTTTAGCTGTGTCGTCACGCTCGATAAGAGCGCCTGTTGGACATACAGCAGTACACTGACCACAAGCTACACATGCAACCTCGCTGAGGTCTTTGTTGAAAGCACAACCGATTTCTGTATCGAAACCACGGTTGTTAGCACCGATAACACCAACATACTGGTCTTTACAAGCAGCAGAACATCTACGGCAAAGAATACATTTGTTGTTATTTCTAACGAGATGGAGTGTAGACTCGTCTACATCGTACTTAGTTTCTTCACCACAGAATTTAGTCTCGTCTACGCCATACTCAACGCAGAGCTTCTGGAGCTCACAATTATTAGAACGAGGACATGATAAGCATTTCTTATCGTGGTTAGAAACGATGAGTTCGAGAGTAGTTTTTCTGGATTTCTGAATCTGAGGAGTGTTAGTGAAGATTTCAGTACCCTCTCTGTCGATAGGGTAAACACAAGCAGCAACTAATGATCTAGCGCCCTTTACTTCACATAAACACATACGGCATGCGCCGATTTCATTGATGTCCTTGAGGTAGCACAGAGTAGGAATCTTGATACCGAACTGCTGGCATGCTTCAAGGATAGTAGTGTTTTTCTCAACAGAGAAAGGCATACCGTTGATTTTAATATTAAGCATTTCCATTATAATATCTCCTTTCTCTTAGCCTTTTACGATTGCGCCGAACTTACATGTTGGTAGACAAGCACCGCACTTAACGCACTAGCTGTGTCGATTTCGTAAGCTGGTTTCTTTTTACCAGGAGCAGTGTAGTCAGTAACTGTGATAGCACCTGCTGGACACTGTCTAGCGCACATAGAACAACCGAAACATTTGTCCTTGATGATAGAGAACTCGAGCAGGTCTTTACATACACCTGCAACACATTTCTTATCAACAACGTGCTGGATATATTCGTCACGGAAATAGTGGAGAGTTGAAAGAACAGGGTTAGGAGCTGTCTGACCAAGACCGCAAAGAGAGTTGTCTTTGATGTAGTGGCAGAGCTCTTCCATTTCGTCGATCATCTCTAAAGTACCCTGACCCTTAGTGATTTTATCAAGCATCTCTAAAAGTCTCTTAGTACCGATACGGCAAGGAGTACATTTACCGCAGGACTCGTCAACAGTGAACTCTAAGAAGAACTTAGCGATATCAACCATACATGTTGTCTCGTCCATAACGATAAGACCACCAGAACCCATCATAGAACCGATAGAAAGGAGGTTATCGTAGTCGATAGGAATATCTAAGTGCTGTGGAGGGATACAACCGCCTGAAGGACCACCTGTCTGAGCAGCTTTGAACTTTTTGCCACCAGGGATACCGCCGCCGATTTCCTCAACGATTTCTCTAAGTGTAGTACCCATAGGAACTTCCACAAGACCAGTATGCTCGATTTTACCACCGAGAGCGAATACCTTAGTACCCTTTGATTTCTCAGTACCGATGCTCTGGAACCAGTCAGCGCCGAGTAAGATGATACGTGGGATATTAGCGTATGTTTCAACGTTATTTAAGATAGTTGGTTTTTTATAAAGACCCTTAACAGCAGGGAATGGAGGACGAGGTCTAGGCTCGCCACGTTTGCCTTCGATAGAAGTCATGAGAGATGTTTCCTCACCACATACGAAAGCACCAGCGCCAAGACGAAGCTGTACATCAAAGCAGAAGTCTGTGCCGAAGATGTTGTCGCCTAAGAGACCGTACTCGTGAGCCTGATCGATAGCGATCTGGAGACGGTTAACAGCGATAGGATACTCAGCACGAACGTATACGTAACCTTTAGTAGCGCCGATAGCGTAACCAGCGATAGCCATAGCCTCGAGTAATGCGTGTGGGTCACCCTCTAAGATAGAACGGTCCATGAACGCACCTGGGTCACCTTCGTCGGCGTTACAGCAAACATACTTCTGGTCAGCATCGTTAGCTGCTGCGAACTTCCATTTTAAACCTGTTGGGAAGCCTGCACCACCACGACCACGTAAGCCTGAAGCAAGGATTGTCTCGATAACTTCGTCAGGTTTCATCTCGGTAAGAACCTTACCAAGTGCCTGGTAACCATCCATAGCGATGTACTCATCGATCTTTTCAGGGTCGATAACACCGCAGTTACGAAGTGCGATACGCTGCTGTTTAGCGTAGAAAGCAGTTTTGTTAAGAGATTTGATAGTGTCTTCTTCAACAGTCTCCTGATAAAGAAGTCTTGTAACGATTCTACCCTTTAAGAGATGCTCTTCAACGATCTCAGGGATATCATCGATATTAACCATTGAGTAGAAGCTACCTTCAGGGTAGATAACTACGATTGGGCCGAGAGCACAAAGACCGAAGCAACCGGTAGTGATAACGTTAACTTCTTTTTCAAGACCGCGAGCTGCGAGTTCTTCGTTTAACTTCTCGACGATTTTTAAACTGTCTGAGGAGGTACATCCGGTACCGCCGCAAACAAGCACATTAGAACGATACATTATTTGTCCCCCTTTTTATTTGTAAGCACCGATAGTATACTCGGTAACTACATTTCTGTTTACGATATGATCGTTAACGACCTTAGCAACCTTTTCAGGTGTCATTTTAACGTAAGTAACTTTGTCCTCGCCAGGGATTTCAATTTCAACAACAGGCTCGAACTGACAGATGCCGATGCATCCTGTCTGTGTGATAGTAACATCCTGCAACTTACGCTTAGCAACCTCCTCAGTAAAAGCGTTGAGGACAGGTCTAGCGCCAGCAGCGATACCGCATGTAGCCATACCAACCAGAACACGAATAGCGTCAGGGTTCTCGTGTCTCATATTGAGCTCGAGCTTAGCTTTGTCTCTGATTGCCTGTAATTCAGCTAAAGATTTCATGGTGTTGCACCTCCGTGTATATTGTTAGTTTGTTCTTCTAAAAATCCGTCTATCCACTCTAAAACATCAGGAGTGTTAAGCGGAACATCTTCACCTAAAATACCTCTGAGCTCTTTAGTATCGAGCGTAAAGCTACCGTGGTCGGTAGTGTAGGAAAAGAGAAAGTCAATATCGGGATTACACTGGATAAGTATCTTGACAGTAGAGTTGATGTCTCCCAGTGGTGTCATATCGACGCTGGACTTAATAAAGTGGGCATACAAAGTAGTGCCTACATTTACAGTAGAGTCGATAGAAAAAGTACCACCGGTCTGCTCGGCTGCCATTTTAAACAGCGGAACACCTAAACCGACTTTTCTGGTTTTTCGTGTGGTGAAGAATGGGTCGATGACTGACTCAACCTGCTCTTTAGTCATACCGCATCCGTCATCCTTGACATAAATATCAAGAAAGTCTTTCTTGTCGCTTTCGATTACTTCGATAGTAACGACGTTTGCTTTAGCGGTGATGCAGTTTTGAGCCACGTCCATAACATTAAGAGATAATTCTCTCATGAATTAGTCCTTATATTTCTTTAAGATATCCGGAATCATGTCGGCAGTAAGTCTACCATAAACATCGTCGTTGATAGTGATAACCGGAGCGAGACCACACGCACCGATACAACGACAAGCTGTTAATGAGAACTGACCGTCTAAAGTACATTCCTCAGCCTCGATACCGAGTTCTTCTGAGAGTTTGTTAAGCACGTCACCTGAACCCTTTACGTAACATGCTGTACCCATACAAACAGAGATGTTGTACTTACCCTTTGGAGAAAGGGCGAACTGTGAGTAGAAAGTAGATACGCCGTATACCTCTTCGAGTGGCACGTTGAGACCTTCCGCAATCATAGTCTGAACCTCGATTGGAAGATAGCCGTAAATATCCTGCGCCTCCTGAAGTACAGGCATTACAGCGCCCGGATCATCGATGTGTTTAGCGATGACAGCCTTGAGCTCTGCTTCCTGCTCAGGTGTACCCGCAAACGGGATACTACTGATTTTTTTAAGCATCTTTTTTCCTCCTGATTAGAAAATTATGTACTGTGAATTGTAGCAAATAATTCGTATATGCACACATATGAATTATAGCATGAAAACATATAAATGTCTATACGAAAAAGAGGAAATATGACCTAAAAATCAAGAAAATTGTCAAAAAATTATCAAACTTTTTGGCATATATGACAGTTAGTCTAGGCTAACTGACGAAATCGCTTGTGAGATTAGTCAACAAACTAGAATTATAATTCTATAACAGAAATAAAGTGTTGTGGTATCAGGACTACCTGTCTGTATAACAATATGGAGAATGAGCGATTACAAAAATTAAAAAGCTTTAAAAATGAAAACAGCTCCCCGAAAAAACGGAGAGCTGTCAGTTATTCATTTTTTAGTTTCTCAAGAACTGCCTTCACTGAAAGTTCACTCAGTTCAAAGAAATTTTCAGCTTCTTTCATATTCTGTAAGTAGTGGGCATCGCTGTCACGCACTATCAGCATATCCGATAGGATAGGGTGAGCTGCCTTTAGCTTTTCTATATCACCTGAGCTTGAAACCTCAGCAGTTTTAAAATCACACTCGGGCGGAATTTCACCGAGTGACGAAATAATCGACATACTGTCGCGGTTGATGTGAGCAGGATAGCACACACCGCCAAAGGAGGTCACGATATCTTTGATATTCATAACGCTGATGTCGGTCGCTAAAATGAGCAGGTTGTCAACCTCGCCGATTTCTTCGTCATTTTCATTCATAATAACCTGACGTCCGTAAATATCGGTGCGGTTTTTAAACTGCATCTGGTGCTCTTTGACATAATCGTTGAACTTAAGTGCTTTTTCATAGTCAGGAAACAGGCACACCACATGAATTTCCTCCATCGTGGTAAGCTCCATACCGGGAATAAAACACAGTCCGTTTTCTTTAGCTACTTTGCTCACAGCCTCACAGTTGAGAACAGTGTTGTGATCAGTGAGGGCTATGACGTCAAGTCCTAATAGCTTAGACATACCGACTATGTTATTCGGAGTCATATCAATGTCACCGCACGGGGAAAGACACGAGTGCATATGTAAATCATAGTAATATTTCATTTTTATTTGAGAAGTTCATAGATTTTAGTAGAAAGGTGGTAGGCGTTTTCTTCGCTCTTTAAGATAGTGACACCGTGGGTCATAGCTTTTGCTTTAGCGTCATCATCCAAAGCGGCGTTTTCAACCAGCACGATACACGAAACATCGGCTAATGTAGCAACAGCGATAGCGTTGATGTTGCCCATTACAGTAAGCCAGATAGAGTCTTCTCCTGCTCTGCCCATAACCCATGAGAGTAAATCTCCGATATAGCAATCGGTGATTTCACGCTCTAAGTTGCCTTCTACAAGAATCTCGAGATTAAGTTTATTTACAGCTTCTTTA
>JAFVVB010000206.1 GCA_017502425.1 Ruminococcus sp.
GTAGAAGTAAACAAAGACATAACTTCCGGGTCACTCATAGAAACATCCATTACAGGGATACCTGTGAACTCCTCAAGATAATGATAAATCGTAGGAACATCGTGTCCCAGCTCATCAAGTTTACAGATAGTATCATGGATAGAATGGAAGTCAAAGTGTGTGGTGATATTATCGGAAGTCATATCGTTGGCAGGATGCTGTACAGGACAGAAATCGTAGACTTCTTTACCACGTGGTACAACAACCATACCTCCCGGATGCTGACCAGTAGTTCGTTTGACACCTGTGCCACCACTCGCAAGACGAGCAATTTCAGCTTTATGCATAGAAACAGAGCGTTCTTCGCAGTATTTTTTAACGAAGCCAATCGCTGTTTTATCAGCAACAGTAGAAATTGTTCCGGCTTTAAAGACGTTATCTTTGCCGAACAATTCTTCAGTATATCTATGTACTCTTGACTGAACCTCACCGCTAAAGTTAAGGTCGATATCAGGTACTTTGTCACCTTTGAAACCTAAGAAAGTTTCAAATGGTATTTCGTGACCATCTCTATCAAGCTCAGCGCCACAATTAGGACATTTTTTCTCAGGCAAATCAAAACCTGAACCATAGCTACCGTCAGTAATAAACTCGCTATATTTACACTCAGGACAGATATAGTGAGGACAAAGAGGATTAACCTCGGATATACCAGACATAGTAGCAACAAACGAAGAGCCGACACTTCCTCGTGAACCAACTAAATAGCCGTATTCTTCACTCTTAGCAACGAGTTTCTGGGCAGTCATATATAGAACAGAGAATCCGTATGTAGTAATAGAATTAAGCTCTTTTTCAAGACGTGCTTTAACAATATCAGGTAACGGATCACCGTATTTTTCTTTAGTTCTCTCCCATGTGATAGACACAAGCTGCTCTTCAGCACCGTCAATAAATGGCGGAAAATTACCCTTAGGAATAGGTCGCACCCAATCACACATATCAGCAATTCTGTTAGGATTATCAACAACCACTTCTCTAGCCTTTTCTTCGCCTAAATATGAAAACTCATCGAGCATTTCAGCGGTAGTTCTAAAATAAAGCGGAGCTTGGTTATCTGCATCCGAAAAGCCTTGAGCAGCCATCAGAACTTTACGATAATCACTATCATGCGGTTCCATAAAATGCACATCACCGGTAGCGACAACTGGAATACCGAGTTCTTCACCGAGTCTAATGATGGTGCGGTTGATTTTCTCAAGCTCAGAAACTGAAGATAATTTACCATCACGCACCATAAACATATTATTACCATTAGGTTGAATCTCAAGATAGTCATAAAAACTAGCAATACCCTTGAGTTCACCCCACTGCTTACCTGCTAAAATAGCACGGTAAAGCTCGCCTGCTTCACACGCTGAACCAATAATAAGTCCTTCTCTATGTTTAACCAACTCAGACTTAGGAATACGTGGACGTCGGTAGAAATAATGGAGATGCGATAGTGAAATAAGTTTATATAAGTTTTTGAGACCAGTATTATTCTTCACAAGAATTATCTGGTGATAAGTAGGAAGCTTTTTAAAATCGCCTCCAGCTATTTTAGTGTTAATATCTTTAGTGCAGTCGATATTATAATCTTCTTTCAGACGATTACATAAACTGATAAAAATCTTTGATAAAATCTGTGCATCATCAACGGCTCTGTGGTGATTAAAGTCACCA
>JAFVVB010000207.1 GCA_017502425.1 Ruminococcus sp.
AATCTCTACTATCCACATATTCTTTCACAAATCGATCTTCATAAATATACTCTCCTGGATTAGGAATTATATTTTGAGCTGCATATGCTGGCATCAGCGACATCGCTAAAAGCACTATCGCTACTAGTAATATGCTAACTATTCTTTTCATAGCTATTCCTCCATTCAATTATTAATTATTATTCTATTATTCGATTCCTGCTAGCTTCATCTGGATAGCGGTAGCGTCCATTACAGACCGCTGACCATCTTGGTCGTAGTCTGATATATAGAGAGGTTTCGGAATCGTGAATTTATAATCATTAGGTAAAAACTCACGAATTCCTACTAATGCCTGCTGAATAAAAGTTGCATCAAGAACAGTTAATTCTCCGTCAGCATCAGCATCACCCATAAATTCACCGATGTTTTCCCATACATACTCCTCAAAACCATCGAGTTCTAAATTCTTATAGTTAGAAGCTTCTCTGAACTCATCAGCTTTCACATCGTAAATTCCTATGCCTAATGAGAATACCAGACAGTTCATAGAATTTTCAACGTACTTACCGCAAAATATAGCTGTGCTAAACTGTTGCTCCGCTGGGTAAACAGGAACTTCAATAAATGCCCAATCTATATTCCCTTCTGCATCGTAATGATAGTAAGTTTCTCTGTAATAACCCATTGATGCATAAGGTAGCGGTTCTACTTCATATTCCACAAATTTATCTTCATAGAGATGTCCTTTCTCTTCTGTCTGGGCTGATGCTGTAATAGCACCTATCGTAATCAGCATTATCGCTACTAATAATATGCTAACTATTCTTTTCATAAAATCAACTCCTTAGATTTATTTAAAAAGCAGAGTATTTATGCTTCAATTCCTGCTAGCTTCATCTGGATAGCGGTCGCGTCCATTACGGTACGCTCACCATCTCGGTCAAAGTCAGAAATATAATCCACTGCATCGCCGAGTGCGTAGAATTCTCTTATATCATCTTTGGCATCATACTCACACATACCCGCTGATACCATCTGAATGTATGTAGCATCCATAACAGTAAGTTTTCCATCTCGGTCAGCATCGCCGAGTTTATCGCCGATATTAAGTTCCTCGAGCATCTCTCTGAGTCCGTCATATTTATCAAGCATACCGTTACCAAGCTCAACGAAACACTCATTTTTCACATCGTATATGGCATCACCGAAACTAAATGGTATACTCTCGTTATAGTCGTAGAATATTCTATCAGCAACCATAGTTTTTACTAACCAATCCATTACCATATTAGAGTATGCATTAACATAAACCCAGTCTATTTCACTCTCAGGGTCATTTTCATCAACGTGATGATAGTAGCGTTCGTTGTATATGTAAATATCCTCATCAACCCATGCGTTCGGCTCAATATACTCTTCTACAAACTTATATTCGTAGAGAAACTCACCTTCTATCAGATTTTGTGCCGCGTATGCCGGTATCAGCGACATCGCTAAAATCATTACCATCACTAAAAATAAACTAACTATCTTTTTCATAGCAATTCCTCCATTCAATTATTAAGTATTGTTCAATTAAATAATTATCTTCAGCTAAAAATGCAGTAGTAGATAAAGCTAAAAGCATTACCATCACTAAAAATATACAAACTATCTTTTTAATATTCTCTCCCCTGAGTTTATTTCTATAATAGTATTTTAGTAAATTCCCTTTCATTAATAAAACTCATAAACACCCTCAAAGTGTTTCAAAAAAATGTAAAAATCATAAAAAAAAGCCACGGTTAACCGTGGCTTAATTTTACATCATTTCACTAGGGTCTTCGTTGTCAATTTCAGGATGCTCAACCAGATAAAGCTGAATACCGGTAGCGTCCATGACGCTTCTCGCGCCATCACGGTCGAAGTCAGAAACGTATTTGAGGTCTCCGCCCAAATCAGCATACGCACTAAGGTCGTCCTCAGCTTTATAATCTTCTAACCATGCGTTAGCGCGCTGAATAGCAGTTGCATCGAGTACAGTTAATTTCTTATCCTGATCGATGTCACCGATTTTAAGACCTGCAACGCCTACTTCTTCTTTAAGAAATGCTTCTTCTAAACCGTCATACTTTTCAAACAATGCATCACTGATAGGATAAAACTCATTAAGCTTTACATCATATACAGCGTATTTGAAAGCAAACGGACTACTTGATTCATCAGCTAAGAAAATGCGGTTAGAAACTGTCTGCTTAACCTTACCCTGAGTGTAGTTCATATCTCCTGCGTACACAAGCACCCAGTCAATCTCACTATCAGGATCATTTTCATCTACATAGTGATGGTACTGCTCGAAATAAAAGTAGTATCCGTCAGCAGCATCATACGGTTTCACGTATTTATCAGTAAAATTCTTTCTGTAATACCTGACCGAGTCATCAGAAAAACACATAGCAGGTAAAACAGAAGCCGTTACCAACAATACAACAATGAGTACAAAACTAACTAATTTTTTCATAACAATACCTCCTAGTATGTTTATTTTGTATAATGATTATAGTACATAGTTAAATATTTGTCAATACCTTATAGAAAACAAAGAATATTGAACATTCAGTATACTATTAAAGTATTGAGAAAAACAAAAAAGCCACGGTATAATACCGTGGCTTTAAATAAGCTTTATAAGTTAAATTACTTAAGCTCGATTGTTGCGCCAGCCTCTTCAAGCTTAGCTTTGAGAGCCTCAGCGTCTTCCTTAGAAACAGCCTCTTTGATTGTCTTAGGAGCTTCGTCAACAACAGCCTTAGCTTCCTTAAGACCAAGACCAGTAGCTTCTCTAACAGCCTTGATAACAGCGATCTTGTTGCCACCAGCAGATGCGAGTACAACGTCGAACTCTGATTTCTCTTCAGCAGCAGCAGCTGGAGCAGCAGCTGCTGCAGGAGCAGCCATAGCAGCAGCAGAAACGCCAAATTCTTCCTCTAATGCTTTAACAACTTCAGATAACTCTAAAACTGTAAGAGCTTTTACGTTTTCAATTAATTTTAATACTTTCTCAGAAGCC
>JAFVVB010000208.1 GCA_017502425.1 Ruminococcus sp.
GTGAATTATAACAGAGATATTGAAATTTTCCCTGTTCTTAATACTATCTTCGAGCAGATTTTAGGAGAATCACCGTATAAATCACCTACTGATATGGGTGTTAATATGGTAGGAAACTGTATTGTTGATGATGATGCAGTTATTGCGGCAGCTAATCAGGAAATCATACGTCGTTACTATAACGCTATGTGTAATAATAAAAAGGGTAACGCTAATGATGCTGAGGTTTATGCGCTTGAGCTTATTATGAAGCAGTCAAAGCTTAACAGCACTGACCGAGCAGTTATTGCTCCGGCACTGAAAAAAGCTGAGGATACAGGTGCTCCTGCTGCTTCTATGGAGCTTTTTGACGGTACTATCGTCACAGGAAAGACTTCTTCGCTTTTAGGTGCGTGTGCTGCTATGCTATTAAATGCGTTGAAAGCGCTCGGTGGAATTGATGACAGCGTTCATCTCATTTCTCCTGAAGTAATTGAACCTATCCAGCACTTGAAGGTTCATCATTTAGGAAACGTTAATCCTCGACTTCATATTGATGAGGTGCTGATTGCACTTTCTATTTCCGCTGCTACCAGCGAAGATGCCCAGAAAGCGATGCAACAACTCGAAAAGCTCAGAGGCTGCGAAGCACACTCTTCTGTTATATTATCTCAGGTTGACACCATGATGTTTAAAAAACTCGGCATCAATTTAACCTGCGAACCATATTATCAGACTAATAAGTTGTATCAGAAGTAATGGCTTTGAGGTATTTATGAAGAAAACTCGTTTGGCTAAAGCTGAGCTTGCATCAGCGTTTCTGATATGGGGCACTATCGGTATTTTTGTGAAATTTATTACGCTTAACAGTGGTGTAGTGGCGTTTAACCGTTCGATTGTCGGAATGATTTTTCTGATTATGGTCAAGCTTATTATGAAATCGAGAATTGATTTTTCTAACCTAAAAGGTCATTTCCTTGAACTTAGCATAAACGGTGCCTTGCTCGGTATAAACTGGATATTACTTTTTGAATCATATAACTATACCACAGTAGCGACGTCTACTATATGCTATAATTTAGGACCGATGATCGTGGTTCTGGTTTCTCCACTTGTTTTCAAAGAGAAACTGACAGCTGTGAAAATATCGTGTGCATTGATGGCGCTTTTCGGTGTTGTTTGTGTCAGCGGTGTTTTTGAGCAGTCAGGGGTGGATACTAAAGACCTTATCGGAATATCCTTGGGACTTAGTGCAGCGGTTGTATATGCGATTACTGTAATCATCAATAAACGTCTTGATGATATTAACCCTATGGATAAAGCGATAACACAGTTTGCATCATCAACTGTGGTTATGTTTATATACTGTTTGTTTACCACAGATTCAAATGAACTGAGCTTTACCGTAAGTACGGTCATTCTTCTTTTGGTAGTAGGTGTAGTTCATACGGGATTTGCATACTTTGTGTACTTTAAGTCTTTGCCGTATGTAACATCTCAGAATGTGGCGATTTTTGCTTATATTGACCCTGTATTTGCGGTTGTTTTATCCGCGGTTGTATTGGGTGAAATATTGAGTATATCTACGATAGTAGGAGCTTTGTTAGTTATTGTTTCAGCTATTGTCAGCGAATTATATGATAATAAGCAAAAGAGTGTAATATCATAGTGCTATTTTATATAAATTGACAAAAATTTATCAATTGGTAAATAATTCTTGATTTATATAGAGATTAGTAGTAAAATAATAAAGGTATATACTTTGGTATAATCCAAATAGACATATTTTTTAGGAGGTAATTCCAATGGCAGTAAAAGTAGGTATCAACGGATTCGGTAGAATCGGTAGACTTGCATTCAGACAGATGTTTTCAGCAGAGGGTTATGAGGTAGTTGCAATCAACGACCTTACAGATCCTAAAATGCTCGCACATCTTCTTAAGTATGATTCAGCACAGGGCAGATACGCTCTCGCTGATAAGGTAGAGGCTAAAGAAAGCTCAATCGTAGTAGATGGTAAAGAAATCACTATCTACAAAGAGCCAGATGCTAACAACATCCCTTGGGGTGAGCTCGGCGTAGACGTAGTACTCGAGTGTACAGGTTTCTATTGCTCAAAAGAGAAGGCTATGGCACACATCAACGCTGGTGCTAAGAAAGTTGTTATTTCTGCTCCTGCTGATAAAGAGACAAAGACAGTTGTATTCTCAGTAAACGAGGATATCCTCACAGCTGACGATCAGATCATTTCAGCTGCTTCATGTACAACTAACTGTCTTGCTCCAATGGCTAAGGTTCTTAACGACCTCGCTGCTATCCAGAGCGGTATCATGGCTACTATCCACGCTTACACAGGCGACCAGATGATCCTCGACGGTCCTCACAGAAAGGGTGACCTCAGAAGAGCTAGAGCTGGTGCTGTAAACATCGTTCCTAACTCAACAGGTGCTGCTAAGGCTATCGGCCTTGTTATCCCTGAGCTCGACGGTAAGCTCATCGGTGCTGCACAGCGTGTTCCTGTTCCAACAGGTTCTACAACTATCCTTACAGCTGTTGTTAAGGGTGAAGTTACAAAAGAGCAGATCAACGCTGCTATGAAGGCTGCTTCTTCTGATTCATTCGGTTACAACGAGGACGAGATCGTTTCTTCTGATATCGTTGGTATCACATACGGTTCACTCTTTGATGCTACTCAGACAATGGCAACATATATGCCAGAAACTGACACAACTCAGGTTCAGGTAGTATCATGGTACGACAACGAGAACTCTTACACATCACAGATGGTAAGAACTATCAAGTACTTTGCTGAGCTCTAATATTTATTGAGTATTACGCCGATCGGATTTCCGGTCGGCGTTTTTGTTTTATATTGCTGTATTAAATCGATAAAACTTTTATTGACAATAAGCACAATTTATAGTATAATCAATCTGTTATTTATATCCATTTTTATGGGTGAAATTTATAAAAAAGGGAGTAATACTAATGAAAAAGATTTTTGCGCTTGTTCTTGCTATCCTTATGGTAGCTTCACTCGCAGCTTGCGGTACTGCAACTGATACTGCAACAGCTGATGAAACCGCTAAGGTTTACACTATTGTTTCTGATAACGCTTTCGCACCATTCGAGTCTTATGACAACGAATCTGGCGAGTATGTTGGTATCGATATGGATATCATGAAGGCAATTGCTGAAGACCAGGGCTTTGAGTACAACATGATGAATGTTGGTTTTGATCCTGCACTTGCTAAAGTTCAGGCTGGTCAGGCTGATGCTGTTATCGCTGGTATGACTATCAACGATGAAAGAAAAGAAATTTTCGATTTCTCTGAAGGTTATTTTGAAGATGGTCAGGTAATGGTTGTTGCTAAAGACAGCGACATCGATTCACTTGATGACCTCAAGGGTAAGGTTGTTGCTACTAAGAACGGTACTATGGGTGCTGAGTATGCAAACGAGAATAAAGATCAGTATGGCTACACAACTAAAGCTTTCGAAGGTTCTAACGAGCAGTACCAGGCTATCATCAACGGCAACTGCGTTGCATGTTTCGAGGATTACACTGTAATCGTTGACGCTATCAAAAATGGCGTAGAGCTCAAGACTGTTGGCGATAAGATCAACCCTAGCTACTACGGTTTTGCTGTAAAGAAGGGCACTAACGCTGAACTCATCACTAAGTTCAACGCTGGTCTTGCTAACATTAAAGAGAACGGCAAGTATGACGAGATTCTTGCTAAATACGGAATGTAATTTCGTTTTTTAAAATTACCGATTTAGCACGGTACTTTTACCGTGCTAAATTTTTGATTAGAGTTGATTATTTTTATGGATTTTGTATTAGTTTTTCAGCAATCTTGGCCTATGCTGTTAGAGGGCTTGAAGGTTACTTTGATCATCTCGCTTTTATCAATTGCGATTGGTATGGTAATCGGTCTGGTCTCTTGTCTTATGGGTCTTTCAAAACTTAAAATCTTAAACGCAATTTCAGCTGTATATGTATGGATTATCCGTGGTACTCCGATGATCGTTCAGGCTTTTATCGTGTATTATGGTATTCCGATTGTTGTACAGCAGTTTAATCCTGACTTTATTATTTCTGAGTTTTTAGCAGGTACTATCACTTTGAGTTTAAATGCGGGTGCGTACCTTTCTGAAATCTTCAGAAGTGGTATTCAGGCGGTTGACCCTGGTCAGATTGAGGCTTCACGTAGCCTTGGTATCGGTTCAGGTAAAACTATGTTTAAGGTTGTTTTACCACAGGCATTTAAAATCACAATACCATCTATCGTTAACCAGTTTATTATCACCATTAAAGACACTTCCATCCTTTCTGTTATTTCACTTGCTGAGCTTTGTAATCAGGCTAAGCAGTATTCCGCGAGCACATACCGTTTCTTCGAGGTGTACATCCTCGTAGGCTTGTGTTATCTCGCTATCATTTCAGCACTTATGATCCTTTCAAAATATGTTGAGAAGAAGGTTAGTTATGACAGAAAGAAGTAGTAAAGTAAAGGTTACAAACCTGCACAAGTCATTTGATAAACTGGAAGTGTTAAAGGGAATTGATATGACTGTAACAGAAGGTGAGGTAGTGTGCCTTATCGGACCATCAGGTTCTGGTAAGTCCACCTTGCTTAGATGTCTCAATAAGCTTGAGGAATCCACCGACGGCGAGATTATAGTAGATGGTTATAAAATTTCCGATAAAAAAACTAATATTAATAAAGTAAGAGAAAACATCGGTATGGTTTTCCAGCAGTTTAATCTTTTTGCTCATATGAGTGTACTTAAAAACATTATGTTCGCTCCACTTGAGCTTAAGATTATGACTAAAGCTCAGGCGCATGAGAAAGCTATGCAGTTACTCGAGAGAGTTGGACTTGCTGATAAAGCTAACTCTTATCCTCACGAGCTTTCTGGTGGTCAGAAACAGCGTGTTGCTATCGCAAGAGCACTCGCTATGAATCCTGACATTATGCTCTTTGATGAGCCTACTTCCGCTCTTGACCCTGAGATGGTTGGAGAAGTTCTTCAGGTTATGAAGGAGCTCGCTGCTGAGGGTATGACCATGGTAGTTGTTACTCATGAAATGGGATTTGCTCGTGAAGTAGCTGATAGAGTACTCTTTATGGATGAGGGTGTTATCTGCGAAGAGGGAACACCTGAGCAGGTTTTCGGCAATCCACAGCAGGAACGTACCAAGGATTTCTTACGCAAGGTATTG
Source organism: Ruminococcus sp. (assembly GCA_017502425.1). Lineage (GTDB taxonomy): Bacteria > Bacillota > Clostridia > Oscillospirales > Acutalibacteraceae > Ruminococcoides. Next base: position 5,210 of record JAFVVB010000208.1, read on the forward strand.
TAATTAAATATAGCGATATTAAAGGACGGTTTATACCGTCCTTTTTTTGTTAGCATTTTTACTTAAAGTTTAAGTTCATTTTCATCAGAAAAATATAATTTTCTTTATAATATATATTCTTATATTCTTATTATTCTTATTATTCTTATATTGTGGTTAGTTGCTGGTTAGTTGTTGGTTAGTTGTTGGTTAATTGCTGGTTAGCCTGAAAAATCGAAAGACCGATATATGTAGTTAGTATCAATGTTTGAGCCATATATGGGGTTGGTTAGTTTTTGCTGTGGTTTCGCGACGTTTTTCTCGGTGGAATGATAAAGAAGAAATGAATTTGTGAACAATTTTTTA
>JAFVVB010000209.1 GCA_017502425.1 Ruminococcus sp.
AGAATATGGCATCCTGAAAAGGCTTTCTTACCGATAACGGTGACAGTTTTTTCTTCAATCTTATCAGGGATAACATATGTAGCATCAGCACTGTCAAATCGTGTAATTTTTATAGTATCATCTTCTAAAACTTCATATTCAAGTACGTTTAGTAAATCCTCTGTATCCTCTTCGGCATATGAAGTAAAAGAAAAAGCTGACATACTAAAGCATACCGTCAGCATACTAAGAAAAAAGCAAAAAACTCTCTTCATATAAGCACTTCCCTTTTAATAGCAATTACCTTGATTATATCATCAAAACAGTCTTTGTCAACTAAATTAGAACTCAAGAGGTAAGTTTAAAAGTCAAAAAATAAAAGCAGACGAAAAGAATGTTCTTTCATCTGCTTTTTTCTTTATTAGAATTCTATTCTGGAATTAAACAACGTATTTAAGAATAGCTACGTACTGTAAAACACTACCGATAACAACGAAAATATGGAAAACCGAGTGCATATAGTGCACCTTTTTACCGATACCATACAGCACTGCGCCAACAGTATATGCTACACCACCAAGCAGTAACCACCAGAAGCCACTCATTGTGATGTACTCGATAGTAGGTTTGAGTACTGCTACGATACACCAACCCATACCAATATAGCAGGTCATAGAAAGTTTTGAATACTTTTTCAGGTCAATAGCGTTGAGCGTAGCAGCAAGCGCAGTCAATCCCCATTCAATGCCGAAAATAGTCCATGCTATACCGGGATTATGAGGTCTGATAGAACACAGCAAAATAGGTGTGTAAGTACCAGCTATCAGAAAGTAAATATCGCAGTGGTCAATAACCTGCATAACCTTCTTAGCTGTCTCGTGTCTCAATCCGTGATAGACACTTGAGATAGTATACATAATAACAAGTGTTGTTCCATAGATAGAAACGGAAACGATTTTCCACGGGTCACCTGTTTTAGCTGATGCTATAACACCGATAACAATGGCAAATACACCAAAAACGCCACCGATAATATGAGAAATCATATTGAACAGTTCTTCACCTCTGGTGTAATTAGGTAAAGATCTGTTAATTAATGCAGTACGAGTCATTAGTCTACCCTCTTATCTCCCCAGAAGAACAGAGCAACTGTACCAGGACCTGTGTGACTACCGATAACTGTACCTATGTTATTGATAAGTACATCTCCGTCAATATTCTTGAAATTTTCTTTTACTAAATCAGCCACAGCCTTTGCATCATCGTAGCAAGCAGAATTACACATATAAACTTTGCCGTCATAGTTCTTGCCGCCATCAGCGTGTTCAATCATTCTGTTAACAATCTCAGGGATTACTTTCTTCTTAGTTCTGATTTTTGCACGTGGGATAAGTCTACCCTCGTTAGATACGTTAAGCAGAGGACAAATCTCAAAAACGCCACCAATCATACCGCTGACTTTAGATACTCGACCGCCCTTGACAAAGAAAGTGAGGTCAGTAGAGAAGAACCAGTGGTGTAATCTGAGTTTATTTTCTTCAACCCAATCTCTGAGTTCATCAATATTCATACCTTCGTCACGCTTTTGAGCCATAGTATCAATGAGAAGACCGTAGCCTGAAGATGCAGCGAGTGAATCAACGACGTAAATTTTGCGGTCAGGATACTTTTCCTGAAGGCTCTGTGCAGCAGCACATGCACTACGATAAGAACCAGAAACACCGGTAGACAGAGAAACATGAAGAATATCTTTGCCTTCGCTCAAGAATTTATCGAAATATTCTTCGTACTCACCCACACTTATCTGAGATGTTTTTGAATCAGAGCCGTTTTTGAGTCTTGAATAAAAATCATCAAATGCAATAGTCTGACCTAAATCGTCAGGATATTCTACACCATCCAAAATATAGTGAAAGCAAGTGTAAGATACTTTAATCTTCTCCAAATGCTCATGTGACAAATCGACTGTTGAACAACAGCTTAATACGTAACTCATGTTAACCTCCAAAAATTTTTTTACAACTGTGATTCTACTACCATCAGGTTGATTTTTCAATCTATTGTGTCCCTTTTAAAATCTACTCGTTTTTTTCGCTTCGTAGAATCGACTTTTTTAGACTCTACTAAAGAAAAAGCCAACTCCACGAATAGTAGAGTTGGCTTAAACACTTACTTTTTACGGTTTTTTTTGATAAAAAAGCTCAGTATGATGATAATCTGGGCAAGTATACCGATTATGAAAAGTTGCCACCAATTAGACTGGTAGAACGTCAGATATACACACGTAATAATACCCCAGACAATACCTGAAATGATAAACATATTTAGTTTACCGATACCCCATAGTGAATTGAGTATTAAAAGTACGATAAGCGACACCGGAATAGTGTACACAAAAATCAACCACGTAGGCATACTGCATAACCACGTAACAATAAAAGCAAACAACGCTAAAGTCCAGATTCCTATGAAAGTGATAGTAGAAATAACTGAGCGACTGTAACTATGCTGTTTCGGTACTTCGACTTTTTCGTCGTCACCATGCTCTGATAATATATAATCCACCGATACCGAAAAAATAACAGCCATCTTCTTAAGCACATAAGCATCAGGTAACGCATCGGCTCTCTCCCATTTGCTGATAGATTTATCAGAATAGTTGAGAAGTTCACCCAGCTGCGCCTGAGTCATATTAAGCGATGTACGAAGTTTTATTATATTGTCGGCAACAGTTTTTTTAAATTGATCCATTATGCTACCTCGAAAAATTTATTGAAAGTAAATTATATCACAAACGGTAATACTTTTCAACACGCAAAAACAAAAGCACCGATATTAATCGGTGCTCATAATAGGTAATAATTATATCAAAACTTTTGCAAGAAAATCTTTTAATCTATCTGACTGAGGATTGTTGAATATCTCATCAGGTGTACCCTGCTCAATAATACGACCTTCGTCCATAAACACAACTCGAGTGGCAACTTCTTTAGCAAAGCCCATCTCATGAGTAACAACCGCCATGGTCATACCTTCATTTGCGAGCTCTTTCATAACATCTAAAACCTCGCCTACCATTTCAGGATCAAGCGCAGAAGTAGGTTCATCAAACAGCATAACCTGAGGCTCCATACAAAGCGCTCTTACTATCGCAATACGCTGTTTCTGACCACCTGACAACTGACTAGGATAAGCAGACGCTCTGTCTTTGAGTCCTACTCTATCCAAAAGCTCTAAAGCTTTTTTCTCAGCATCTTCTTTACTCATATTGAGCAGCTTTATAGGAGCGATGGTGAGATTTTTCATAATAGTCATATGTGGGAAAAGGTTAAAGTGCTGGAACACCATGCCCATCTTCTGACGATGCATATTGATATTAGTCTTAGGTGCTGTGATTTCAGCACCATCGAAAACTATACTACCAGATGTAGGCCACTCAAGAAGATTGAGCGAACGTAAAAGAGTAGATTTACCGGATCCCGACGGTCCGATAATAACGATAACTTCGCCTTTTTCAATTTCGATTGAAACACCGTCTAAAGCTTTGATAGCTCCATCGTTATAGTGTTTGCAAAGCTCACTTACTTTGATAAGAGATTTATCGCTCATTCTTCCTCAGCCTCCTCTCTAGTATGCTAAGCAGTTTAGTCATAATCATTACGATTACAAGGTAAATAACTGCAAGACTGATATATGGAACATATGCCTGATATGTCAGAGAAACGATATTCTGGGTCTGTTTAGTCACATCACGTAGTGCGATAACAGATACTAATGAAGTATCTTTTAAAAGTGTTATCATCTCATTGCCTAAAGCAGGAAGGATATTTTTAAACGCCTGAGGGATAATAACATACCACATAGTCTGGACATAGTTAAATCCCATTGAACGACCAGCTTCCATCTGACCCGGGTCGATAGACATAATACCCGAACGGGCAATTTCAGCAACATATGCACCTGAGTTAATGCCTAAAGTCACGATACCACAAATGATACACTGAGTATCAGTATTAGGTACCATGATAACAAATCCCATGATAAGAAGCTGAACCATCATAGGTGTACCTCGAATAATGGTAAGGTACCAGATAGAAATACGGTTGAATACACGAAGCAGGAAGTTCGGCTTTTTACCGACTACGGAATCGTGCGAAACTCTGATTATCGCAATAATCAAACCGATGATAGTACCTAAAATCAGCGCACCGATAGTTACAATGAAGGTGATTTTAAGACCGTCAACGAAGAACATATAACGGTCCTGATAAATAAATGTCTGATAGAACTGGAACACAAAATCCTGAATCCACTGCGGCAGTTGTAAAAACCACTGAGGCATCTCAGCCAACCAGTCCGAAAAAGAAACCATTGTCATAAAAAATCCTCTTTTAAACGCAAATGATAGGGGCGGCAGAACCGTCCCTATCAGATAAAAATATTCTAACTAAATTATTCAGCTTTGATGTACTTAGCGAGAATCTCGTCGATTGTACCATCAGCCTTGAGCTCTTCCATTGCTTTGTTAACTTTATCTGTGAGCTCTTTGTTGTCCTTAGAAATTGCAGCAGCGTAGTCTTCAGTAACATACTCTGTGTCTAAGATTTTTAAGCCATCGTTAGCTTCTACGAAAGATTTAGCAGGCTCGTTATCAATAACAACACAGTCAACCTGACCGTTCTGTAAAGCAGCAACAGCTAAAGCACCGTTGTTAAACTGCTTAACATTATCCTGACCATAGTCGTCTGTACAGTAGATGTCACCGGTTGTACCAGCCTGAACACCAATCATTTTGCCTTCTAAATCATCAACAGTTTTGATTTTTGAATCTTCAGGAACAATAACTACCTGAACGCCTGTTGCGTATGTAATAGAAAAGTCAACTGACTGTTTACGCTCTTCGTTTACTGTAAGACCAGCGAAAACGATATCAACAGCGCCTGACTGAACAGCAGTTAAAAGTGAATCGAATTCCATATCTTTGATAGTGAGCTTCATGCCGAGCTTGTCAGCAACAGCTTTAGCGATTTCAGCATCGATACCAACGATTTCACCATTATCGTCAACGAACTCGTATGGTGGGAAAGCTGCGTTAGTACCCATAACGAGCTCAGGTTTTTCTTCATTAGCAGTAGCAGTCTTTTCGGCACCGCCACAAGCAGCAAGTGATACTACCATAAGAAGAGCAAGAACAAGTGCGAAAAACTTTTTCATAATAATTACCTCTTTTTCAAAATTAGATAAATATGTTGAATTTATCAACTGAAATAACTATACACCATAATCGATAAATATGCAAGAAGAATTTGCATATTTATTCAACTTTTAGCTATTATGACAAGTACGCATAGATTTTTTAGTGCAACAGTATCAAAAATAACCACCAAATATGCATTACACTATGAATATATGCATAGATGATTTTTAAACCGAAAGCTTAGCGTCACAGTACACTCTATATTCAAACTCACCGATATAGGCATATTTATGCTACTTTATGCACGTTTATGCAAGTTTAGCTTAAACAAAAAGCCTCCACAATAAGGAGGCTTTTAAAATATCTAATATTACTGACTGAAAGCGTTTAAAAAAGCAGTTAAACGCTCAGACTTAGGATTATCTAAAATATCAGGTCCACCCTGTTCAGCGATAACACCCTCGTCCATGAAGATGATTTTATCGGAAACTTCGTGCGCAAAGTGCATTTCGTGAGTAACGATAACCATAGTGCAATCACCGTCTTTTAAAGAACGGATAACCTTTAGCACCTCGCCTGTAAGCTCAGGATCGAGCGCAGACGTCGGCTCATCAAAGCACAGAATTTTAGGATTCAGCGCTAAAGCACGTGCGATAGCTACTCGCTGCTGTTGGCCACCTGACAGCTGACACGGATACATATTAATACGTGATGTCATACCTACACGTTCAATTAGCTTTTTTGCGTTTTCTTCGATTTCCTCTAATATAGCTTTCTTATTAGCTTTGTAGTCAGGTCTGTCTTTAGCAAGAAGTTTAGGTGCTAAGCAGACATTATCAAGAACTGTGTACTGCGGAAAAAGATTGAAACTCTGGAACACAAGTCCGAAATTAAGCTGGCGTTTTCTGGCTTCCTGAGCACTGACGTGTTTTTCAGAAGCGGCATCAAACACGCAGTTACCGTCAACGTATACGGTACCTTTTTCTGCGGTTTCGAGATAAGTAAGACAGCGAAGAAGAGTAGTCTTTCCACTTCCTGAAGAACCGATAATAGAAACCACTTCGCCTTTATTAAGTTCAAAATCAATGCCTTTTAACACACTGATTTTGCCGAATTTTTTATGTATATCTTTGACTTCTAGCATTGCCATAGCATTAACCTCTGAAATAGTCGAGTTTTTTCTCAAAATATCCGAACAACAAGGTGAGTATTCCACAGAATATCAGATAGAACGCACCTGTGTAGAAAAGCGGCCATATAAGACCCTCAGCCTTGATAAATCTTTCTCCTGCGTAGATAATCTCGTACACAGCAATAATACGTGCAAGCGATGTATCTTTAACAAGTGTGATAATCTCGTTACTCATAGGAGGCAAGATTCTCTTGATTACCTGAAGTAGTGTGACTTTAAAAAACAGCTGGGATTTTTTCATACCGAGCACCTGACCTGCTTCTCGCTGGCCAACAGGAATAGACTCGATACCGCCACGATAAATTTCTGAAAAATAGCACGAATAATTGATAACAAACGCTATTAATACAGCGACAAATCTATCAAATACCGTCCAACTCGCAAACCATGTTATAAATACACCCGGGTCTTCTATCCCCTGTGCCCACTGTCCAACTAAACCCGGTCCATAATATACGACTATCATCTGGAGCATCAGCGGTGTACCTCGGATACACCACACAAACACCTTACACAGCCATTTCAGCGGTTTAAATTTACTCATTGAACCAAAGCTGATAATAAGACCGAGTGGAAGTGCAAACAGCAACGTCAATGCAAATATTTCGCATGTAATTCCAAAGCCTTTCAAAAGGCTCAGCGTTACCTCACCGAACATAAAAATTCCTTCCTTGTGAAAACCTAATTAACCTCATTCAGTAATCAAAGCCGACGAATAAAAATCCGTCAGCTTTGAGAATAATACGTATTTACTTATTTTAAAATTTACTCAGCAAGAGTAAGGCTGTATTTCTGTGCAAGTGCCTCTAAAGTACCATCGCCTTTGAGATCATTCATGATCTGGTTGATTTTATTTGTAAGATCAGAATCTTTTCTGCAAGCGATACCGTACTGCTCTTTATTGAGCTCTAATGCCTTTGTAAGATCTTCGTAGCTGGTACCTTCACCTGTCATAGCGTTAGCCATAGTAAGGTCGATAACACATGCATCTACTGAACCTGAAGCAACTTCTAATAAAGCGTCTGACTGAGCTTTTACAGGTGTGTAATCAGCCCATTTGTTATCGCTGATAGTAGACTCACCTGCTGAACCAGCTTCAGCAGCGAACTTAAGGTCCTTCATAGACTCAGCATCTTTATACTTCTCAGCATTTTTAGCTGTCATAACAACAACCTGAGCGTTTTCAACGTATGGCTCTGTAACAGAAGCGTTGAGCTTAGCTTCTTCAGTAATAGTCATACCATTCCAAATACAGTCGATAGATTTAGAATCAAGCTCTAAGAATTTGTTATCCCAGTTGATCTCAATGAACTCAACCTTAACGCCGAGTTTCTCGCCGACTTTCTGAGCAAATTCAGTATCAAAGCCAGTCCACTCGCCTTTATCATCTTTAAAGTTCATTGGCGCATAATCAGTAATACCTACTACGAGAGTGCCTTTATCTGTGATGTAATCAACATCTGACTCAGCCTGATCAGGTGTAGCTGATGTAGAACCACAGCCTACAAAAATCGCACTCATCATTAAAACTGCCATAATTAATGCTAAAATTCTTTTCATTTGTATTTCCTCCAAAATTAAGTGTGTTATCATTTTAGCGTATTAGCGTGCTAAAGTCAACCCCTATTTATTCCAATCAATCTATATAGGCTTTAATATATTTTAGTAATTTTGCACTAAAAAACGCAGGTCCTGAAAAATCTCACGCGTTATTGCATGTATTTCTCCGAAACTGCGCTTTATTATTCTAATATAGAATTATTTGCGATGTAAAAGCTGCTTACCCGAAGCTAAAGCATCTAGCCCCGTTTTGCTAAGTGTATTATTTTTCACAATGCTTGCAAATCTTCTGACGATTGTCTGCACGAGCTTTTTATCTTCTTCAGTGACAGCACTGTTTTTTATCATATCAAAAATCTTTGGTATTGCTTCGATAGACTTCAGTTCTGAAAAGGTCTTTATATTTGAGGACTCTACGACATCTGATACCAAACGTGTAAACTGCTTTCTCTCATCAAAACTCAGACTCTCAATAAGTTCTTCTACTATCGCCTGAGAGTTAAGGCCTCTATTTGAACGCGAACGCATACGACACAGCTTAGTACCAACTACCGCCCATGTGGTGGTCATATGCTGTAACATCGAAATATGCTTAGTGCTTTCTACGACTTCCTGAGGTGTTGCACTAGATAAAAGCATACCTATGATAGATGAGTCAACTACATATTTTGTGGTTTTACTGACAATACGCTTATACTCTTCACTTTCAATAAAATCACCATAAAATCCCGGACCATCAAAATCATACACTTTTACTATTCTGTCAAAATATATATCATACAAATGAGCTGCTGACCACACAGCAAGGTTTCCGCCCTTTGAGTGACCGACCACATACATCGGCTTTTTCGGGATAGCTTCTGCTATATCACAGATATATCTACGTGCGTATTTATGTCCCGGAATAGTGCCGACCGCCATATTGAAGTCTTCCTGCCATCCAACTAATGAATCATCGGTACCTCTGAAGGTGACAATCATTTCTCCACTTTCTAAAACAAAGGTAACTGCTGAAAACTGGGTCTGCTTTTCAATATCAACGATGGATTTATAAAACATTACTTTAGTATTTCTGAAACGACTTGATAAAGCACATTTCTCAAACAAAGGTAAAAACATACTACCAAAACACTTAGTATTTTTGACTGATGAATACACCTGATGCAAAGTCGGTGCACTAGCTAAATTAGCCGTCTGAACAAACTCTGCTTTCTCCATATTCATATACGAAAGAGTCGCAAACACAAGGCAATCCACCTCGTTTATGCTATCAATCTCAAACGAGAGATCACCTCTCCAGTCAAGGTAGTCAAGTATTGTGCTTTTAGGAGTTTTCATACTATCACCTCAGATGTTTAAGTCCTTACTTTCAATTATATCATACGAAAAGGTTACGTACAACACAAAAGGAGTGGCTAAACTCAGCCACTCCTTTTTTATAATATAATTATGGGAGGAATTAAATTTCCAATTTAGAATTATTTATTGCTTTTCACAATAGCATCAAACCCTGCGGTTTTAAGTTTCTTAACCATAGCATCAGCGTTAGCTTTCTTTGAATAGGCACCAACCTGAACGTAGTATAAATCTTTAGACGTTGCAGTTTCCTTCTTAGGAGCAGATGTTGTAGAAGTTGGAGCTTTGTATTTAACACCATAGTAATTACACATACCTTTTGCGATAGCTTCTCCGATTTTTGAAATATTATTTCTTATCCAATCTGCACCGGTCTTGGTGTCGTGGAATTCTACTTCAAGATACAAAGACATTGCGTTTGGAGTATTAAGTTCATACAGATCTGTTCTATACTGTAACGCATAGTCCTTACCCGGGCTGATGCTACCTACCGCATTAAGCAATGCTTTTCCCGCTTTATTATGTTCAGTTGAGCTTTTATAAAGCATAACAAGTGTACCGCCTGTTACTTTCCCGTTAAACGCATTTGTATGGATAGGCATATGAACATCCGCTTTAAAAGAGTCGGATTCTTTGCATCTATTAGCCATAGTGTCACCGCTTTTGCCGACCTTTACTTCGAACCCACAGCGTTTAAGTGCAACACTCGCAGCTGCTGCGATTTTATCACACTGATGCATTTCATTTGTATTACCAGTAGCATATAAATTAGCGCCTTGATTTGATGGAGATAAATATATCCTCTTAGCCATATTATCACTCCTTTCTGGGTTCTTTATAGCTAAGCGCAGTTTTACTGTCACTTACCCCCGATGTAGTAGGGTCAATAATCGCACTAAAACACGAGGACACAACCCCTGCTAAAACAATCGGATTTTTAAAAGCGTTTATCAGTAAATCAAACAAAGCTGACCACGTTGATATATCATTAACGCTCATTCCAAACTGAGCTAGTAAATTAATAAAAATTGTTGATACGAGAAAAACCCAAAACACAGGATTTTTAATTCTTACTTTCCAGTTAATATTCATCATCCTTCTCCTTTACAGAAAATATAGCAGTACTGCTATAATCGCACCACCGATGGAGGCTCCAATAGCATTATACACACCATTTTTAATTATGTTCCAATTCTGATATGGCAGTTTTTCAAGACTTTCCAGTCGCTCACTCTGACTTCTCTGCTCATCAATCATATGCTCCATATTGACAGCCATTTTTCCGACATTAGCTATTAACTCCTGCATATCTTTACTCGCTTTTTCCACTACCACCAAGCGATTATTCAGCCGTTTGTGCTCATCTTCCATACGCTTTACATATTCATCGTGTTCACGTCTGGAAATATAAGCGTTTTCCATTATCTCACCCCTCACTCAATAGGTTCGTTGACCGTGATAATGGATGTATCGTCGATATTCCACGCTGAGATGCGGATATAGGCTAAATCTGTCACTAACATAGTGAACTGTGTTAGATTTCCGTTATCATCAAAAATAGGAGACATTGCGGTCTGTGAAGACGTTACAGGATATCCTGTGATAACTGACTTATCAGCCTTATAGAGACCTATGCGGTTACCATGACCCGATTCATCAGGCATAGTAATATTTTTCAAGTACACTGTACTGCTTGGTTTACACGGTATATATCCCGTAGTAAATGCTGATGCATCACTACTTTCATTTCCGCTACTCAGATATATACCCTTTGTGTATCCCGCATCCTCAAGCAAATTTGTATATGAAGGATTTGATGGTAAATCTACATCTGATGTTTGTTCAGGCATAATCTTTTCAAATAAAGATTTGAGCTGAGGTACATAATAACGCTTATATCCCTCTTCGTTTGGGTGGCAACCATCAGGTATACCGGACGAATTACCCGTAAGAAACGTATTATTCTGCACTGTATTAAATCCGTTTAATCCACTTTCGTAAAAAGCATCATAATACGGAATTGAGTATTTCTGGCATATACCGACCATTGCATCGTGATAATCCTTGAATGTATCACCATCTGAATTTTTAGAGTACGCGGTTTGCTGGATTTTATGGGTAATGATAAAGCACACAGGCTTTCCAATAAAATTATTCAGAGCATATCTGAATATGGTTTCAAGTGCACCACATACGGTAGTTACATCAAGTGCTCCGTCAAAATTTTCGTAATCAAAAGTGCCAAGACTCACACCTTCTGTCCAGTAATCGTTAATACCGCCTTCAAAACAGTATAAATCTCCATCGGTAGGCAAATTCGAAAGATTATCAACTACTGAATGATATGTACCGTTATTACC
>JAFVVB010000210.1 GCA_017502425.1 Ruminococcus sp.
GTACCATTATCAGCGTTGAGCATATCGTAGCCTGCGTCCTGAAGATATTTAGCAGCTTTTTCAGATTCCTCCATATTTCTGCCGACTTCTACATAGTCTTCATCTGGCATAGCACCCTTGCAGAAACCTTTCATCTTTGACTCTACTGAATAACGTAGAGATACAGGATAATCGTCGCCACATGTTTCCTTAATAGCTTTGACTACTTCGCTTGCAAAACGGTAACGGTTCTCAAAACTACCACCGTACTCGTCATCACGTTTATTAAAAAACTCAATAGAAAACTGGTCAAGCAGATAGCCTTCGTGTACAGCGTGAACTTCCACACCATCAACACCTGCTTCTTTACACAGTTTCGCTGTTTTTGCAAACGCTTCAATAATCTCGTGAATCTGCTCTACTGTCATCATAGGACACTCGATATCGTGAGCCCAACGTGACGGCTGAGGAGAAGGGCAGGCGAGCTCGTGTGAAGTATCTATGATAGGTTTAATCAGTGTTCTTGTGAATTTATTTTTATGCAAAGGAGCTACGAGCTCAGTAATAGCCCATGAACGACCCATACCCGCGGTGAGCTGAACAAAAAGTTTAGCACCTGTTTTATGGATTTCGTCCATAAACTCTTTTAATTCTGAAAACATCTTAGGATTCTGCCACAGCCACTTACCCCAGAAAGTATCTTTAAGCGGTGCAATACCCGGAATAATAAGACCTACGTTGTTTTTTGCTCTTTCTAAGAATAGCGCAGCCGCCTCTTTATCAAAGTGACAACCACCTAATTCGAACCAACCGAAAAGCGATGTACCACCCATCGGGCACATAACGATTCTGTTTTTGATTTCCACCTTGCCTATGTTCCAAGGTGTGAACAGTGCGTTATACTTTTCGTTCATTTTCCACACTCCTTTATTATCATATTTATAATTTTAAGTATAATTCAAAGATGTTGAACTGTCAACGTCTTACGATTCTATTTCATATAATCTCTTAGCATTTTCGCAAGTGATATCCAGAAGCTGTTGCACCGAAACTCCCTTTATCTGAGCAATTTTTGCGGCAGTATAAATGATATTGGAAGAATCGTTTCTCTTTCCTCGAAATGGTACCGGAGAAAGATATGGTGCATCAGTTTCGAGTAAAAGTCTATCAAGCGGTACATACTCAGCTACTTCAACGGGAACACGCGCGTTTTTAAATGTTACAGTTCCTCCCAGACTGATGCTAAGACCGAGTTTCAGCACTTCTTTGAGCATTTCTACGCTACCCGAAAAGCAGTGAAGAAGCCCTTTAGGTTTATAGTACCTGATTTTCTCCATAACATCTGCGTGAGCTTCTCTATCGTGGATAACAACCGGCACATCAAGGTCCTTTGCTAAACCAAGCTGTTCATCAAATATCCTGTGCTGGAGACTTTTTTCGATATCCCAGTGGTAGTCAAGTCCAATCTCACCGAGTGCCACCGCCTTTTTATGCTCCAGCATCAAAGCGATTTCATCGAGATAGTTTTCAGGGATACCATCAAGATTTTCAGGATGAAATCCTACGGTAAAGTACATATATTCGTATTTTTCAGCAAAGTTCTTAGCTGTATCGGCCGTCTTTAAATCGACTGATGCATTTACTATACCACACACTCCCTTTTGCGGTAGACTGCTAAGAAGTTCAAACCTGTCTTCATCAAACCAATCATCATCGTAGTGAGCATGAGCATCAAAAATATTATTCATAATCTCTCCTAAATAAAACAAAGGGACGGCTAAGCCGTCCCCCATTCCACTTCTATTAACTTATACGGCTACCTACTTCAACTGAGTCATCAACAAAGATAACTTTTACATCGTCGCCTGATGATGCAGCTAAAATCATACCGTGACTTTCAACCTTGCATAATGTAGCAGGCTTTAAGTTAGCAACTAAGATAACCTTCTTGCCAATAAGTTCTTCAGGTGTGTAGTAATTCGCTATACCTGAAGCAACAGTACGCTCACCCTCGCCGTCTGAAAGTGTGAGTTTAAGAAGTTTCTTACTTTTCTTAACCTTTTCGCACTCTTTTACCTGAGCAACTCTGAGCTCTACTTTGCAGAAATCGTCAATGCCAATCTGAGCAAGGCCCTCGATTTTCTTCTCCTCTGCTTTTTCAACATCCTGCATTGATTTAGCTGATTTCTGTGCCTGTGCCTGAGCTTCCTCAATTTTTGCATACATCTCTTTAGGGTCAATTCGTACAAAGAGAGGTGTAGCTTCGTTTAGTTTAGTACCCTTCTGTAAACCTCCAAAAGACTCAAGACTATCGTAATCGCTGAGATTACAGTTCATCTGCTCAAAAATAGCTTCTGATGTGCTTGGCATAAACGGTTTGAGTAATACAGCAACAAAACGGATAGCCTCAAGGAGATTGTAAAGCACTGTGCCGAGTCTGCCCTTTGACTCCTCGCTCTTAGCTAAAATCCAAGGTGTGGTTTCATCGATGTATTTGTTGCAACGCTTAGCGAGGTTGATAACCGCCTCAACTGCGTCGCTCATATGGTATGAATCAATAAGTTTATCTACCTTCTGTACAGTATCAAAACAGAAATTTTTGAGTTCGTCGTCAATGTCCTCTTTTACATCGCCCGACTGAACGATACCGTCAAAGTACTTGTTGTTCATAGCGATAGTACGGTTAACGAGATTGCCGAGTGTATTAGCTAAATCCGAGTTAAAACGCTCGATAATAGTATCGTAAGTGATAGAACCATCGTTAGCAAAAGGCATCTCAGAAAGGAGGTAGTATCTTACTGCGTCAACTCCGATAAGGTCTACTAAATCGTCAGCGTAGATGATATTACCTTTACTCTTACTCATTTTATCCTCGCCGAATAACAGCCATGGGTGACCGTAAACCTGCTTTGGTAAAGGCTCGCCCAACGCCATTAACATAATAGGCCAGTAAATAGTATGGAATCTCACGATATCCTTACCGATGATGTGAACATCAGCAGGCCAGTACTTTTTATACATATCGCTGCTGCCGTCAGGGTCATATCCGAGTGATGTGATATAGTTAGAAAGAGCGTCAATCCACACGTATACAACGTGTTTATCATCAAAATCAACAGGCACGCCCCACTTGAAGCTTGTACGGGAAACACATAAATCCTGTAAACCTGGTTTGATAAAATTGTTGAGCATTTCTTTCTTACGACTCTCAGGGAAAATGAAGTCAGGCTGACTTTCGATATATTCTTCGAGCTGTTTCTGGTATTTAGACAGCTTTAAAAAGTATGACTCTTCCTTAGTGACTTTAACTTCGCGACCGCAGTCAGGACATTTGCCGTCCACAAGCTGGCTTTCGGTCCAGAAACTCTCACATGGTGTACAGTAAAGACCTTCATAATTAGATTTATAGATATCACCCTGTTCGTAGAGCTTCTTGAAAATCTTCTGTACTACTTTCTCGTGTTTCTCGTCGGTAGTACGGATAAAATAATCGTATGATGTGTTAAGCACATCGCAGATGTCCTTGATTTCACCGGCTACTTTGTCTACATATTCCTTTGGTGTCAAGCCCTCAGCCTCAGCGTATTTTTCGACCTTCTGACCGTGCTCGTCGGTACCTGGCTGGAAGAAAACATCGTAACCGAGCATTCTCTTATAACGAGCGATAGCGTCAGTCAGCACAATCTCGTAGCTGTTGCCGATGTGAGGCTTTCGAGATGTATATGCAATCGCTGTGGTGATGTAATAAGGCTTACCCTTACAATTTTTGCACATAATAAAACCCTCCGTAAATTAGTAGAATCCGTAAAATAAAATATACGTACCAATTATAGCATAAAAGCCAAAAATTGCAATATAATAGTTATATATCTCTTATGTATTATCACCGAATTTCCACATTAATTTATTCAAGGCTTGACAAATCAGAAGAATAGTGATAATATAGTGTGGCTGAAAGAAAGCATATATCGCGGAGTAGAGCAGCCTGGTAGCTCGTCGGGCTCATAACCCGGAGGTCGTCGGTTCAAATCCGGCCTCCGCAACCACGTCGTCGCAAACGTTCACTCGTTTGCGACATTTTTTTGCAAAAATTTCGCCCAACTCGTTTTGTTGCTCCTCCTCTCCCCAAAATCTCAGATTTCGGGGACCCCGAATTTGCTTTTATACAATCGAAAGGTAGAGGGATCACTGTTTTATCGTTAAATTATTGCGAAAAGATAAGTAAATAAGCCAAAATAAAAAACAAGCGTTGCAGTTTGAGGATATTAATGTATCGTGCCCCTCATCCGCAACGCTTTATGCTTTTTATGGCAATTCTTTTTCTGTAGGGGACACAAATGGTCGGCTGATATTGACAAGCTCACATCAAATATGCTAAAACACACTTTACCATGTTAATTTTTGTTGTTTTTTGATAAAAAATGTGTTACCATATACGTATCCAATAGTGATATCAACTAGACTTAACGAGGTGATTTTATGAAAAAGAGAATATTCAAAAAAACTCTGTGCATCATTATTACTATGTTGATACTGACATCTTCTTTCTCAATGACAGCTTTTGCTGACACAACAAAAGGTACTCAAGTAAAGGGGTCAACAGTCTACTACACAGAAGATGGCGTCAGAACTGCGGTCAAAACCGTAACTATTGATGGTGTAGACTACTACGACTGCTCAGGTGGTGAGCCTGCAAATATCGATACAAATTATCTGTACAATCTGATTTCAACTAGCAAGGATTATCAGGATACTTCAAATAACCATACATCAATGAACATCCTGTCACTATGGGCAAGAATCGCCTCTGCTATCTTTGCAAATGGTGGCAAATACACCTGCTCCCATAACTACAAAGATTACTACGGACATAATCACGCAAACGACTCTGACGAACAATGCAGTATCGAAAAGTTGCTTTCAAATGCAACAGCACAAAGCAGTGGCGAACGTAAAAAAGACAACTACAGTTCAACTGGACTTTCTGTTGCAGGTTCTTTTTCTACCCTGCGTCAGAAGATGTGCGATGAAATAGCATATCACATTGGTCGAAGCACCTGTGATGGCTCGGATATTCTCGGTCAGGGCAACAACTGTCCTGATGCTTTACCTGCACTTGATGACTCAACACCTAGAGATATCATCTACAATATGGCAACTTCCATCACCCGAGAAGGCTCAACCGCAAAGTATCAGTACAACTCCTACTGCGTTGCTTTTTATGACTTCGATCTTATGATTCTTGCTGACGAAGATCTGGAATACGTAACAGGAGCAGAAGGATTCCGAGACCGTGAAAATCCTGTAAAAGATGCCGCAGATGCAGGTGTTGACGGATTTGAATATAACATAAATTCCAGCCAGACTAATATAGACAGCTGCGTCAATGAGTCCGTGCTTAATATTTCAGATGATGTTACTTTAAGCAATTCCCAGAGCCAGTCTGTTATGACTTCTATCCAGAACAGCGAAAGCTACTCCTTCTCTCAGATGATTGGCGGAGAAGTATCATTCAAGCTGTTCGGTCTTGAATCAAAAGCCAATACACAATTTACATTTAATCAGGCTTATGAGTCTGTACACACTAATGAAGCAACAAAAACTATTGATTTAAGCTCAAGCTACGCAACCCAGACTTATGTTCCTGCACAAACTGTAGCTTATATAATGCAAGAACAAGGTTCATCATCAATCACAGTACCATATGATACACCTGTAGCTCTCACATTTAAGGTAGCTATTTTCTCAATGAGTGGTGATGTTTATGCCGATTCAGGTCTGACGCTTGCTTTCAGCACAGCAGGATATGAACAATCCAACTTCTCAACATTCTTCGGGGGTTCTTCAGAAGAAACCGGAACTTATGCTTATGACAGTCTGAATCAGAAAATTTCAAACACAGCTATAACAGGTTGGGATTCAACTTACGGAAACAATCATTTCTTCTATAAAGAACACGACGGAAGTTCTGACCCTACGGACACTTCTACTATAGATCTGGACTGGAACGCTATAAACAACTATTTCATAGAAGGCAATATTGCTAGGTTTGATCTTAAATTCTTCGCAACAACAGTTCCTATGCTTTCTGCCGGCACATCAATGAACGTAACCGGAGAAAGCAAAACCTCGAAAGTCTATGACCCTTTGCCATTGTATCTGCCGACTAAACTGCGTGTGGTTGACAATGAAAAGAAAAATATGATTATGTTTAAAAACGGCAGATACTATCTTAACACTATCACTATCGGCTGTTTTAACAAAAACGATGTATCATATTACCCATTCAAAGCAACTGATGGACACTGGGAAGTATGCAAAGGCTCGGAAGATATTATCGAATTCGAGGAGTCAACATTCAGCGTTATTGCAAAAAACACCGGTGTAGGATACCTGAGATGGGTACTCAACAGTGATGTTGAATACACAGCTGAATACGAAACTGGTACAATCACATCAAAAGACCTCGCACCTGTGCAAGTAGCTTTTACTGTGCTGGACAATCCTCTTTCAGACAAATTTAATGTCGCAGTTCCTGATGAATTCACAGGAACCGTGGGTGATTCTCCTGTTAATATGAACGAGCTTCTCTATGTAGTTGACAGCAACGATAACAAGGTTAACTATCCTATCAGATGGGAAGCAACCTGTAGCGACCATAATGATGAGTGCTTCACTCTTACTGGTGATAATATGGTTACTTTCAACGATACTGATACAATCAAGGTAAGAGCTATCGTAAACCCTGAATCCGTAAGTGAAACTCACACCGATTGGATAGAAGTAACTCCAAGAGAAGAAAGAGAAGTAATCCGTGCTTCTATCGATGAAATCAAAGGCGATGATATCACCTTGACATTCAAATATTTAAAAACTCACACAAAGCTTCAGAACGTAAAATACGATATCCCATCATATATTACTTTCTACGACCAGTATGGAGATGAATGGCTCGGTGAAACTCCTGATATCGACATAATTGTTGATAACCAAAAGGGTGCTAATATTGACGATGGTGAGCTCACATTGTCAGACAAAGGTGTGTTCAATGTTTGTATAAAATCCCCTGGACTTGCACAACCTGTAATAGGTAATTTATCGTTTAATGTAGACGTTGATGTTCAACATGAAATTGGTGATGTTGACTCTGATAATTACAGAACAATTATGGATGCAACAACAATCCAGAGATATCTCGCACAGCATATATCAGAAGATGAGCTCAATCTGGAAAATTCGGATTTAGATGCAGATGACAAAACAACAATTATGGATGCCACTTACATACAAAGATATCTTGCCGAACTAATTACTGAATAAAAAACAAGCGTTGCAGTTTGAAGGAGTATTTTTGCATCTCCCCTCATCCGCAACGCTTTTTTGCTGTGTAAAAATATGAAGTTTTATGCTTTTGCCGGTAAAATCAATAAACCTACGCTCATTATAGGGCTATCGTTAAACGACCGATTATAATATGATTCAAAACGATAGCGAAAGCTAATGTATCGTGCTATAATACTTATGAAGTATATTTATTGGAAGTGTAATTAAATGGACGAATTGCTAAAAGACTCTCCTTTACTAAAAAAGCACATATCTACTGTTGTGTGCCAGAGGGTCGTGGTCCATTTTATATTTAATATATCAAGCTCTTTGAGGGCAAACATAAAAGCACTAAGTGCATCTGCCTGATATAGTCTGCGTTCTCGCTTCCCCGATAAAATTTCATATCGGCTGTAAACTGCTTATAGTACACAGGTATTTTAAATGCGATTTGTAGTAAACTACTCAAGAGGAGGAGTATATGAGAGTTGTATTTCTTGCCGCAATCGGTGTCGGTACCGCTACGGTGTTTGGTTCTTTGCTGGGGTTCTGTTTCAAAAACATATCACATAAGTCTTCTGATATTGTTCTGTCTTTTGCTGCGGGAGTTATGCTTTCAGCTTCAATTTTGGGGCTGATATTACCTTCACTTGAGTATGGTGGTAAATACGGAATTCTTATAACTATAACAGGTATTTTTGTTGGAGCGATATGTCTTAATCTGATAGACAAACTGGTTCCTCATCTGCACAGGCTCACAGGAATAAGTACAGAATATAGACCAAATTCAAACACCAACAAAGTATTGTTGTTTGTTATTGCTATTGCAATCCACAATCTTCCTGAAGGAATAGCTGCAGGTGTAGGCTTTGGTTCGGGTGACATATCTAAGTCACTTATAATTGCAGGAGGTATTGCTCTACAAAACATCCCTGAAGGTATGGTTATCATCGGTCCTATGCTATCAGCAAAAATCAAACCATCAAGAACCTTCATACTTGCATCTATTACGGGTTTTGTAGAAGTTATCGGGACACTAATCGGATACTTTGCGGTTAGCATTTCCACTGCAATACTTCCGTTTGCTCTGAGTTTTGCCGGAGGAACAATGCTCTATATTATCAGCGATGAAATGATACCCGAAACTCATGCTCATGGCAACGAGAGAGCTTCTACGTATGCCTTGCTAATTGGCTTTTGTTTAATGCTTTTAACGGATACTATCTTAAGTTGAATATA
>JAFVVB010000211.1 GCA_017502425.1 Ruminococcus sp.
TAATATGTATATTCATATCAATATCCCATTTGTGATTTAAAATTCTCTCGTGCTTTACTTAGTGTAAACTTTTTATTGATGGTATTCTTTGCTTTTTGAGACACTTCTTTCAGCTTTTCTTCATCATCAAAAATATCTTTGAGTGATGAAGCAATACACTCAGGAGTATCACTCTCAAGCACATAGCCGTTATCCTTATCGACAATAATGTCTTTAAGTCCTCCGACATGAGACGAAAGAGCTGGTATTCCCATACTCATGCTCTCAAGCACGGAATTCGGCATTCCCTCGGTTTTAGTAGGAAACAAAAGCAATTTCCACGATGGCATAAATTCAAAAAGCTCATCGTGTAATACCCAACCGTGAAGCTTTATGAAATCGTTTGCGTTATTTTTATTTATGAGCTCTTTGCACTCATCATAAAGTATTCCATCACCAACGATATCAAGACTTACTTTCTGATAATGTTTATGAAATTCACAGAATCCTTCTATGCTTTCTAAAACACATTTTCCTGATGCGAGACGACACAGCATACCCACTTTTTCGTCTTTTGTGCTACTTTTCTCTGAAACATCAACATAAAGGTGAATAATCTTAGTGTGCTCATCAATTTCTAATCCTCTGTCTTTAAGTACAGATTCGCTTTCAGCACACACAAAATCAGCTTTTGACGCCAGAAAATCCTGACTTTTTTTAGTATTCATCGCCTTTTTCGATGCATTTTCCAAAGACGTCATACCATAAAGGAAAAAGTATGTTTTCACTCGCTTTAATTTACACGCAAGCATAGAAGAAAACATCTTATCTCCTACCCAGAAAAAAGCCACATCGCCCTTTTTAAGTGCAGAAAAAGATTTTATAAAAGCCTTCAACTGGAACCATAAAAAGTTTAAGATTCTAAGGATTTTATTACTTTGCTTTTTATACTTAAGATTTATCACCTTTGCATCTTCTGTATCATCGAGTGACGATGATACAATGCTGACTTTATCAAAACTCGTTGAAATAACTTTCAGAAATTTGAACGCTGAAATCTGGGGAGCTTTGCTCGGCACAGGGTTCATAAAAACTACTGCATTAGCCATTATACTCGTCCTTTTTAAACAAAGAGTTTTTCAGTCTTGAGAACGCTTTGAGCGAACGTTTCAGGTCTTCAAAATCGGTAAGACCACGTTTTATTCTATGCATGATGTACCATGGTCTTAAATAGTATTTCTTTCTGGCATGAGCACAAAAAGCTACTAAATCCTCTGACGATAACTCCTCGGTACTGATAACGCAGTTGAGTGTACCGTCTTCTTTGAGATAATGGGAATATCCCTGCTTTATATATCCATTTTCTTTAGCCCATCTGTATGCCTGTGTACCAGGATACGGGATAAGCGGGAAAAACTGCATAGTATCGGTTTTAAATCTCATTGCAGCATCCAATGTTTTCTGCATAGTTTCTTTAGTTTCGCCTTTATTACCGACCATGTAGCACGCGTGAATCATAAGCCCTGCTTTTTTAGCGTTTTTGATGTAATTTTCAATCTGCTCGACAGTAATACCTTTTCTGATATTATTGAGTATAGTCTGGTCTACGCTTTCGATACCAGGAATAATGAGTTTACATCCCGCTTTTTTCATAATCTTCATGGTTTCGTAATCAAGATTAACTCGCGCATTACATAACCATCTGATTTTTTTATTCATGCCGCTACTGATCATTCTCTCACAGAACTCAACAGTACGTTTCTTATTAACGGTAAAAGTATCGTCTTCAATAACTACCTGCTTTACATGAGGAAATTCTCTGATAATATACTCAAACTCAGCGATAACGTTATCGACACTTCTTAGTCTGTATTTATGACCGTGGAGAGTCTGCGGATACACACAGTAGTTGCATCGTGCAGGACAACCACGTCCTGTGAAAATCTGAATTTCGGGTAAAGCGGACGCAGGAAAAACATAGTCATTTACGTCGAGGTATTCTTTGATGAATTCTGACGCAAAAGGGATCTCGTCTAAGTTTTCGATATGCTCAGCGTCTTCGTTGTTTATAATTTCACCGTCTTTGCGGTATGAAAGACCTTTAACTAAAGACAGGTCATCGCCGTTTTTTATAGCCTTAGCAAGAGAAGCTATTATGAAATCATATTCTTTCCTTGCTATCGCATCGATGCTATCAGAAAAACCGAAAGTTTCCTCAACAGTAGCACTCGGATGAGTACCGACAAGTACAGTTAAAGCATCAGGAAAAATACTCTTTACAGCGTCACAGAACTCACAGTCGCTGTAAATAGACGGAGTGCTCGTATTTATTACAAAAAGCTTAGCTTCCTTGCCCTTTTCTCTGATAATTTCAAGCGATTTTTCTTTATTCAGCAGTTTTGCGGGAGCATCTAAAAACTCAACCTCAAAACCACATTTTTTAGAATACGCCGCTGCATAAATCAACCACAGCGGATAGTAAAGCACACCGCT
This sequence comes from Ruminococcus sp., assembly GCA_017502425.1. GTDB lineage: Bacteria > Bacillota > Clostridia > Oscillospirales > Acutalibacteraceae > Ruminococcoides. The sequence continues at coordinate 2,473 of JAFVVB010000211.1, forward strand.
ATGTCCGATACAAGGACTACGGGACTCTCTGGAAAACTTTCCGTATTCAGCTTTAAACGGTGGATTGATAAAATAAACCTTCATTATGTAACCCCTGATATTATATAGAACCGTGCTTTTTTATACCTGAAATGATATAAAAAACCATATAGTATAGTCTTTCAAAAACATTCAGTCCCATATATTTATAGACTCTGTAAGTCATCTTCATAGACTTGAATTTATTACCTGATTTTGAGTTTCTGTCAACACGATAAATCAGAAGCGGTTCGTTGATTCCGCGCGCTTTCTCTCCATCTTTGAGAATGCTCAGCCACACAGCAAAATCTTCGTGCATATCGTCATGAGCCATCGGATATTTTATAAGCAGAGATTTCTTAACGAATGCTGATGAACATGAAATAACGTTTTGCTTGAGAAGTTTTTTATAATCAACGCTCAATGGCACCTCAAAAATAAAATCAGATTTTGAAGAATTAGTATCAACAAAAGCACTGCCCGTATACGATAATGCGGTATCAGGGTGCTTTTTAATAAGCTCCACTTGTTTTGAGAGTTTGTCCTCTCTCCACATATCGTCGCTGTCAATAAGTGCTATATATTCACTTTCTGCTTTCAAAACAGCAAAGTTACGTGTATAGGATACGCCTTTGTTCTCTTCATTTCTAAATATCCTGACTCTGCTGTCAGTTTTCTGATATTCCTGCATAATCTGAAAAGAATCGTCTTTTGAGCAGTCATCAACCATAATAAGCTCAAAATCCTCATATGTCTGAGCTAAAACAGAATCAACCGTCTGGGACAGAAACTTAGACGCATTATAAACAGGCATAATTACGCTGATTTTCATATTAACAAATCTTTCTGTCAGTTTTCTTGTGGTAAATAATTAGAATAGTAACCTTTGCCGTAGTAACGCTTGTGGTAGCGTTTATAGTATCTTTCTCCACGTTTTTCAACGTGATTAAGTACTGCACCGAGAATTTTACAACCGCTTTTTTCGAGCTGTTCTTTAGTTTTCTTTGCCTGCTTATAGCGGATTCTTCCTGCGCTGATAACCATAATTGCACCGTCGCAGTTTTTCGCCACCACAGCACTATCGATAACTAGTCCTAAAGGCGGTGTGTCAACGATAACGTAGTCATACTTTTCTCTAAGCTCTTTGAGTAAACCTACGAAAGCATCTCCCATCATAAGTTCAACGGGATTTGAGCAGAACGGGCCTGAAAAAATGATATCGAGATTATCATACTGCGTTGAGTAAACAACGTCTTCTTTCTTAACTAAACCAGCTAAAAATTCACTCATACCGTTAGCGTTTTTAGTGTCGGCATACTTAGTTTCCACCACTGATTTTCTCAGGTCACAATCAATGAAAATGACCTTTTTATTTAGTTCAGAAAGGCTTTTCGCAAGCATTAACGCTACTGTTGTTTTACCCTCACTCGCATCACAGCTGGTGACCGCGATAACCTTATTATCGCTACCGCAAAACTGAAGGTTAGTACGTAAGGTTTTGAATGATTCGTTGACGAAATAATTATTCATTTCATCGATTCGAAGCTGTACTTTTTCCATCATTTATTCTCCTTCCAGTTGTGAGCATAGTATCTGCGTCGCTGTGTTGCAGTTTCGCCGTATTTGACGTTTCCTTTGTCACCGTTCTTGCTTTTTTCCATATTTGGAATCAACGCAAGCACGCTTAATCCTAAGTTTTTCTCCAGTGTATCTGGGTCTGAGATTTTATCGTCAAAAATATACATCAGAACAAAAAGAATGTATGTCAATATAAATGCAACTAAAGAATATAAAACAATAGTGAAGGAGAACTTGCTGTTACACGGAGTTTTAGGTAAAGTTCCTTCATCAACAATATTAACCTGATTAAAGCCCATGAGATTTACTATCTGGTCTTTACCAATTTCGCAGATAGAATCAACCACAAGTTTTGCTTCCTCAGCACTTTCAGAAACAACTGAAATCTCGAGATATCTGGTGTTCACAGGGTTTTCAATAGTTATCATAGTGCACAAATCCCCATAAGTATACGGAAGGCTGTTTTTCTCGATAACCTCATTTAAAACCGTACGGCTTGTGAGCAATTTTGTACAGTCGCTAACCACACTCAGCGCAAGGCTGAAATCAGAGTTATAGTCTGCATCATCAAGCTTTTCATTTCCCTGTCTTAATATGTATATCGAACCGGTAGATTTATACATAGGCTGATATGTTACGTACTTAAACGCAAAAACAGAACCTCCCACTATAACCGCTACCAGTATCATCACCCACAGCTTTGATACAAATAAATACATCAAATCTGTAAACTTCACAGAATTATCGTTATTATTTTGCATAGAAAACCTCTCCTTTTTCTGTTTTCGTGCTGCTGCCGAAAGTATATATCGGCACACTTACTCCATTATGATTACAGTCTATTTTATTATACTGTTTCAGCGTATTTATGTCAACAAAAAATGACATTTATGATGGTTTTAACTCGGCTTTTTTGTGCAGTTTTGACGTGTGAAAAAAACGACATATAAATATAAGTAATAAAACAGTATAAATGCACTTACACTAATTGACATTTCATGTAATAAGCTGTATAATTAGTGTGTTTATTTTGAATAGGTGTGCAACATCTTGTGGTTGCGCACTTCACA
>JAFVVB010000212.1 GCA_017502425.1 Ruminococcus sp.
TCATCAGTCAGAAAACCTGTATCAGTAACGAGTGCGCATTTTCGGTTATCGGCGGTGGTTACGTGGTAACCGCAACTTTCAACTGCATCGTGAGATGTGTTTACCCTTTTAATGAGCGTATCTCCTAAAACGATTTCGTTTTCGATAACATTTAGTTTTGCATTGGCGTCAACTTTATCTGAATTTATTAAAGCCTTACACGTTCCGTTTGATGCGTAAATCGGAAGATCGTATCTTTTAGCAAAAACCCTCAGCCCCGAGCAGTGGTCGGTGTGCTCATGAGTTATGAATATTCCTTTTATAGTTTTTATGTCTATTTCGTTAGACAAAAGCGCATTTTCTATCTGCTTACAACTTCTTCCGCAATCAACTAAAATTGCCTCGTTGTTTCCACTTATATAAAAACTATTGCCTTTGCTGGACGAAAAAAGTGGTACTATCTTTGCCATAAAATTCCTCTGATAATAACAAAAGGGTACTGAGCGTACCCTTTTTAGTAAGTTATGCTGTTGTTGCTACTTCGTCGGTGTCCGGAATGTAGATTTTCTTGATATCAGCACCAAGTGCTCTGAATTTATCTACTACATCTTCATAGCCACGTTCGATATAGCTGATGCTGGAGATGTAAGTAGTACCTTCCGCAACGAGCGCTGCGATAATCATCGCCGCACCTGCTCTTAAGTCAGTAGCTTTTACAGGAGCCGCAGTAAGCTGAGTGCCACCCTCGATAATAGCGAGTCTTCCCTCAACGGAGATTTTCGCACCCATTCTCACGAGCTCTGCAACGTACTGGTAACGATTATCCCACACGTTCTCGTTCATGATAGATGTGCCGTTTACTGATGTCAAAAGTGCCGCAAACTGTGGCTGACAATCAGTAGGGAAACCAGGGTGAGGCATAGTTTTGATATTAACTCGGTTGAGCGGACGTTTAGTAGCGTCTACTACTACTGCCTCGTCGTATTCCTCAACCTCAACACCCATCTCTCGAAGCTTTGATGAAATGCTGTCGAGATGCTTTGGTGTGATGTTTCTTACTGTGATTTTGCCTCTGGTTGCAGCAGCTGCTGCCATATATGTTCCTGCTTCAATCTGGTCAGGAATGATAGAATATGTCACGCCGTGAAGATACTCAACACCGCGGATTTTAATAACGTCAGTACCTGCGCCACGGATGTTAGCACCCATAGAGTTCAAGAAGTTCGCTAAGTCAACGATATGTGGCTCTTTAGCTGCGTTCTCGATAATAGTCTGACCCTCTGCTTTAACAGCGGCGAGAATGATGTTCATAGTAGAACCAACGGAAACTGTATCAAAATACACTCTCGCACCATGAAGAGGGCGGTCGCTTCTTGACTCAATAATAGCACCGTTGATAAGTTCGTTCTTTGCACCCATGAGCGCAAAGCCTTTTAAATGCTGGTCGATAGGACGTACACCGAAGTTACATCCACCAGGTAAAGCTACTTTAGCGTTGTGGAATCTTCCGAGTAACGCACCAAGCAGATAGTATGACGCACGCATACCTCTTACTGCATCAGTAGTAGCACTGTATGTGTTGATAGGACGAGGGTCAATATCGAGAGTTGATTTATTAACTCTTTTTACTGTTGCACCTAAGTCCTGTAATATAGTAGCGATGAGAGTAACATCGCTGATGTTCGGTATATTTTCAATACGGCATGGTTCATCGCACAGTATAACTGCAGGGATAATCGCCACAGCTGCGTTTTTCGCGCCACTAACGGTTACTTCACCGTATAGCGCATTGCCGCCATTAACTACAAATTTCTCCAAAATCTGCACACTTCCTAAATAGTATGTATTATGTATAAGTTATATTCTGAGTAATCAATAAA
>JAFVVB010000213.1 GCA_017502425.1 Ruminococcus sp.
ATTACTATTTTGTTTACATAGTGCTTAAAGTGCAATAAAATTATTTATTTTTCTTTTTTGTAATTAAAAGCTCTTTTTGATGATATATAATAACTCTGTACCTATAAAAAGGAGGTAAAAATTATGAAAAAACTTTTAGCTATTGTTCTTTCTGTTATCTGCATTTTCTCCTGCTTCGCGCTTCCTTCTTCTGCTGCAGGCGGAAAAGGTGTTATCGGCGAGCTTTCAATCGACTTTTTCGAAAAGCTTTTAGGTGTCGAATTCGAGGAAGATACTCCTCTGGGATACGGTGTTATCTATGATATTGACACTCTCGACGGTGTAAGCGTAGTTTATAAGCCCTCTCCCTCTATCAGCTTCGAAAATCCCGGCACATACACTATCACAAGTGATACCCCGCTTTCTATCGATTATGAGTTTATCTGCTGGCAGGATACTAAAGGAAACCGTTACTATGCAGGAGATAAAATCTATGTAGACGGTACTGTTTACCTTTATGCTGTATGGTCCGAAAAGCAGGATAACGATGTCAGAGTCGCACGAATCGTAAAAACTACCTTTGAGGCGCTCAGAAGACTCATAGGTAAATTCCTCGGAATTTATAAAATCGTAGTGGAATTTAATGAAAACTATGTACCAAAGGACCCGAACGCTCCTAAGTATTACGACCTCGTAATGAATAGTATGTACTATGCAGATGAGGATTTCAAAGTACATAACGGCGACGAAAGAGTACTCTTTTATGTAGACACTTATTTACTGCGTAATCAGACTCACCTCAAGCGCATTGATGAGGTAGATGCTGAGGCTATGAAAAAAGGCGCTTCCCTTTATCTTTGCACAGGCTGGGATGAGGTCCTTGAAAAGCCCGTAAACCTTGTGGAATATAATGAGCTTTCTTATCGTTTTTCAGATATTTACGGACCTAATAATGAAGATGTAATCATCATAGACACGGTTCTTGCTGACGGTGAGGATATCGTTTCGGAGTATTTCAACGAAACCTTAAAGGATAAGGATGACATCAAAAAGGTTTATATGGTAGTTACCTTTAACGACTCCCTTTATTCAGCCTTTACTCCCGATAACGGCTATTCCTATGATGAGTTCAGTAATCCTCTTTCCTGTGTATTCACTTTAACCAAATAATAAACATGGGGCTGTTTTACAGCCCCTGATATTTTTATAAAAAAGACCGCTGTATCGGCATCTGCGTCCTTACAGCGGGCATTTATTTTATTCTATGGTAGAGAAGATATCGTCGAAATCCTCTTCCTCTTCTTCTATAAATTCTTCCTCAAATTCATCGTACTCGTCATCCTTTCTGTTTCTGAGAACGAGAGCGAAGAGAAGAACGATAACGAGTGAGATTACAGCTGCCGCAGCTACTATAATGATGTAGTTGTCCGTAAGGAAGCTTATCAGACGGCCTCTGTCAGTGTAGGTAAGATAGATTACACCCTTACAGTCATCCCGGGAAACGAGAGTGCGTCCTCCGTCCTTTTCGGTAACATAAAGAACCTCTCCGTCTTCCTTGGTTATGC
>JAFVVB010000214.1 GCA_017502425.1 Ruminococcus sp.
CATCAAAAAACAGCAGATTCAAAGCAGGCGATGTGGAGATACAGACTTCTGAGAACTTGTGTGATCACGCTCACAATATGTGGCAGCAGGAGAAAAAAGAGGTGGCTGACATCATTGACTTTGACGACTTTTGCTTTATGAGGGTGAGCTGATGCAGGTGTGTAATGATATTATAAAAATGATAGAAACCTACGGCAGTACAGTGACTATTACAAAAGGCAATGAGAGTTATAAAAGAAAGGCTTTTATCCAGCCACTTAAGAGTAAAAGTGACGCATTGTCTGATATGACTGTAACTATGTCGGGTTTTAGAAACACAAGCACTTATCTTTACATCGGTTTACCTGATGTTGATTTTAATCGCATTGATGATGCAAAAATTGAGAGTAACGGTAAAGAATATGTTGTACATACAAGCGAGATTTTCGAATTTTGTGATAAAGCGCTTTATGTATGGGCAGTATTAAAACCGAAAAAAGACATGAGGAGCGATGATTTTGAAACAGATTGAAGACAGAATAAATGAGATAGTAAAGAAGATAAAGCAAAGCGAGAATATGAGTGAGTACTGTTTTCTAAAAGGCTATGAGGCTGAGGATATTGCTCAACCGCTTACTGAATTTGTTATCGTTGTGACAACGCTCGACACGCTGATTGATATGCAGTTTTTAGGAGAGGCGGTATCAAAGAATTTAAAGGGTGAGATGTACGTCACTAATGTGAAATTCAGGGTATACGCACCTAAAGACTGTGGCGGGTCGGGACTTCTTGATTTATCAGGGGCGCTGTGCGATGCAATCAAAAAAGTAGACACCGAGAAAATGTGTAAAGACATAAAAATCGGTGCAGTTTCATATGATAGCGAAGCTATGACTGTATACAGAGATGTGACGGTGCAGTTTTCTTTCTGTCTTTATGAGGAGGTGGGGGCGTGAATACTCTGAGAATACTAAAGGGTAGCGATATTAATATCTATGTTGATGATACGCTGCTGTGTTTTGTGACGCAGTTTGAGGCTATGACACAAAGAGACGCTTACGAAATTAAAGAGATGCTCAGCGAAAACGCCGTTGACTACGTAAATCAAAGCGAGGACTACGTGATATATATCACAGCCTACACGCATTTAAACGCTGAGGTTTTCGAAAAAGACGGATTTACATTAAGTGTTAAAGGAAACGGTAAAATGTTTAACTACTCATCGTGTGTACTCGAAAGCGTCAGAAAAGTCGCAAACGGTGATAAGCCTATCGTTTTTAAATACACAATAAAAGCAAAGAATCTGAACGTGTCGGAGGTAGAAAATGAGTGAGATGATTACAGTAAAAGAGATGCAAAATGATACTGATAGTGCATTGATGGACAGTGAAAAAGTTGATGAGATTTATGAGCAGTTCGAGAGAGATGCGCGACGTTTTTGCAGAGCTTTTTCTGAGATAAGGGAGGTCGGTGCACGATGAAATTATGTCCGATGAGATTTGCAAGTTATACATGGCACCATAACCCCGTCGCACTTACGATAAAAGGCGAGAAAGACATCGTAAATATAAAAATACCGTACAGCGATGATGTGATGAAAAACTTCGGTGAAAAACTCGTCACCATAAGCGGAAAAGCTCAACTGTACGGTAAAGATTGCTTAAAACAGTATGAAAAGCTTAAAGAGATATATGAAGAAAAAGGCGAGTGTGGTGTGCTGTGTATACCTCATCTAAGACCGATTTACGCATGCTTTGATACGCTGAAACTCGAGGCTGATACCAAAGCCTGTGTACTTGATTACAGCTTTTCGTTTACTCAGTGCAAGGCATCACAGAAACCATACATAAAAAAGAAGTCAGTAGTAGCTTTTAAAAACCAGAATATGTGGGATATAAGCAACGAGCACGGGGTGTTAATTGACTCGCTCATAGAGAAAAATCCAAATGTGATGTTTATCAATGATTCGTTAGAAGGGGAGATAATCAGATTATGCTGAGATTTGTTTTTACTGATATTTTTGACTACGAGATAGAAAAGACTAAGCCGTTGTCGGTGAGCATTAATATGGAAGAAAATGTTCCTGCAGATGATATGTCGGTGGTGTTTGAGCATTTTGAGTGTAACGAGCTTAAAGATGTTAGGGTGTACGACGGTGATAACGTGATTTTCACAGGAGTAGTTGATGAGCAGCAGTGTATATGCACTGAAAATTCACAGTACATAAAAATC
>JAFVVB010000215.1 GCA_017502425.1 Ruminococcus sp.
GTTGTCTATCAAAAAGTCCCATAGGTAAAAATTCTCTTACTGTGATAACCTTACCTGTGGTTCTATCATAACCTAAGTAACGTGTACTTTCACCGTTAGTACCTAAGTCTTTTGCAACAACATATTTATTATTTAAAACCGTTCCATAAGGTAAAAAAGGAGCACTCTGCGGTACAGAATTATCAAAGCCGCAGTTTTCACATTTATGGGACGAAGTTGGTATTTCATTGAGACAGCCCATACATAAAGCCATAAAATATCCCCCTAAATAGTCGTAACTACACATTTTCCGTTGTGTATTATATCATACGATATATACACAAAACAAGAAACACTAATGATTTATCTATTACATTTTTGTTAAAAAGAATTATAAATCCATAAAATTAAATGTAATTTACTTCGAATTGAGTTGCCAATCCTTAATATCTTTTACTTCGTTATACATTCTAACGTAACTATCGTGCCTTGATTTATGAATAATTCCTCGTTCAACGGCATCAATCACCGCACAACCTTTTTCGCACACATGTGCGCAGGAAGTGAATTTACACTCACCTATATATTCTGAGAACTCAGGAAAGCAGTACTGTAATTCATCTTTTTTTATAAGCTCATATCGATCAAGGTCAACAGTTGAAAATCCAGGTGTATCAGCAACGTATCCGCCAAAGCACTTGAAAAGCTCAACAGTACGAGTAGTGTGTCTGCCGCGACCAAGCTTATCACTTATTTCACCAGTTTTAAGTTCAAGGTCAGGAAATAGTGCATTAAGCAAAGTTGACTTTCCCACCCCGCTATTACCTGCAAAGGCAGAAATTTTACCATTCAAATAACTCTTGATTTGCTCTAAACCGTTCTTGTTAACACTAGAATACTCAACTGTTTTAATACCTGCTTTGTTATAGATATCAACATATTCATCACAAGACTTCAAATCAGTCTTAGAAAAAACAACAATAGGTTCAATATCCTTATTAACAGCTGCGCTAATCATCTTATCAATTATATATGTATTTACATTTGGTTCAACTACCGAACTAACGATAACCAATAAGTCTAAATTAGCTAGCGCCGGTCTTATCAGAGAATTTTTACGTTCTTTGATACTAACAATAGATGAAAAACTGTCATCATCGGGTACATCAATAGTTACAATATCACCCACAAGAGGAGTAAATCCTTTTTTTCTAAACACTCCTCTTGCTTTGCATTCATATGTTTTTTCACCGGATTCAACATAATAAAAACCACCGGTGATTTTAATAATTATTCCTACTATACTCATACTTTATTGCTGGGCAGCAGTAGGAGCTGTTGTAGGTGCTTCAGTAGAAGCTTGTTCAGTAGCTGTTGTAGCTTGTGTAGCACCCGCATATGGATAGGAATTAACAGTAGTAACATATCCTTCATCGTAATCGATAGAATACTCACGATACTTCTGATCATCAAGAAGCACGGTAACTTCAACTACTTTTTTACCCTTAATTTTGATAGTATATGTAGAGTTGTACATAGGAATGACCGTCTTGCTGTAAGTGTTATCAACAGCACCATCAACCAGTACTTTAACATCCACTTCCTCGCTTACATCAGATGGAAGATCAACGTAGATAGTGGCTTCTTTCTCTTTTTCTACACCCTTTGAGCAAGTAATAACGATACCGTAATCATCTTTGATAAGTGAACCGTGTACAGGATTCTGTCTGATAACAGTATCTTTCTCAGCTTTACTCTTTTCATCATAAGCTACTTTCATGTTTTTAAAGCCTAACTCCTGCAGTTTTGCCTGAGCTTCAGTAGCCGAAAGACCTGTTAAATCAGGCATTTCAATACCGTCTTGTGCTTCACCTTTTGACACAAAGATATACACAGTAGAACCTATTTTCACTTTACTTCCAACAGGCGGAAAAACGCTATCGACAGTCTGAGGCTTCTTTTCAGAATGAACATATAAAACTTCAGGAACTAAATTTACTTCCTTGAGTTTATTGATAGTATCATCAAGACTACCAGTTACACCAACATAAGGTACAGTTATTTCAGAATCAGACGAATTCACTTCTAAGGTGATTTTTGAGCCTTCTTTTACTTTTTTAGATCCTGCTTCAGGAGTCTGATACATAATAGTATCTACTTCAAATTCATCACTGAATCGACTTACGTATTCGAATACAAACTTACCGTTATTAGCTTCATTAGCCTCAGCAATTGACATACCTACAAAATCAGGTACTTCAACTTCCTGTGGCTTAGCTGAATTATATCCGGTATATAAAGCAATACCACCAAATACTAAAAGAGCAAGAACAGCAGCTATAATTATACCCTTAATAGCTGATAACGCAGGAGATTTTACAGGTGAATCATCAAAATCGTCATGATAATCAACTACTTTTTCTTCCTTTTTCTTTGGTTTAGGTTCCTTTTCTTTTTCTTTTTCGTGAGTCTTCTTAGACTTTTTCACAGCATCGCCGTAACCAGGCTTTTCTTCGAAATATTTATATTCAAAGCTGATGCTCGGGTTAAGTCTGAAACGCTCAATATCAGAAAGCATCTCAACAGCAGAATGATATCTGCTATCAGGAGTTTTCTGCATAGCTTTGATTGTGATTTCTTCAAGTCCTGTTGGTATATCAGGATTAATCTGACGAGGGCGTTTAGCAGTTGTTTGTAACTGCATTAACGCAACAGAAACAGCAGAATCAGCATCAAACGGTAGCTTACCTGTCAGCATTTCATACATCATAACACCAACGGAATAAATATCAGTCTTTCCGTCAGTTTTATCGCCACGTGCCTGTTCAGGTGCGATATAGTGAACAGAACCGATAGCTTGTTCAGTCATAGTACGTGTAGCATTTGATGAAAAACGTGCTATGCCAAAGTCAGTTACTTTAATAGTACCATCCTGTAAAAGCATAATGTTCTGAGGTTTTATATCACGATGAACAATACCGTTTTCATGAGCGTGTTGAAGAGCCTTGAGTATCTGAGTAGTAAGGTGTAAGGTTTCTTTCCAATCAAGAACCTTTTGCATCTCAATATACTCTTTTAAAGTAATACCATCAATATACTCCATAACGATATACTGAATCATATCACCAAAACTAACATCATATACTCGTACGATGTTAGGATGATTCAGTACTGCGATAGCTTTTGACTCATTTTTAAATCTACGGATAAAGTCTTCGTTATCTAAAAACTCATCTTTTAAAATTTTAATAGCTACTTCCCTGTCATCAATAGTGTCATAGCAATGATATACGTTGGCCATACCGCCAACACCGATTAATTCGCGTATTTCATAGCGACCATCTAATTTTTTACCTGTGTATTTATCCATATGCTGCGTCACTCCTCTCAATAAATAACTGTAACTGTTATATTATCTGAACCGCCACCGATTTTCGCAAGTTCCACTAAGGTATCGATAAGCAAAATACCGCGATTTTCATGCACGGTTTTAACAATATCTGCCTGAGATACACAGTTAGAGAGACCATCGGAACAAATTAAAATAACGTCACCATATTCAAAATCTGCTTCTATGTAATCCAAATGTAGAGTCGAATTTATTCCCAGTGCTCTGGTAATAAAGTTTTTATTAGGATGATTCTGAGCCTGTTCCTGAGTCAATTCTCCACGTTTAACCATCTCTTGTACAACTGAATGGTCTTCTGTAATCTGGAGAATCTTTCCACCACGGATAGAGTATGTGCGACTATCTCCAACATGAACAACATGGATAATAGAGTTTCTGATGAAAACCAAATCGCAGGTTGTCCCCATTCCGGTAAGCTCAACATCCGAAAGGGCCTTCTGATAAACAGCAGTATTCGCACCATCCACAGCGTCTACTAGTAACGTAGAAAGCTCCTCTTCGTCCATATTATCTGAATAGTTTTTATTTAAAAACTCAGTAATAAACTCCACGGCAACAGAACTAGCAATTTTTCCACCGTTAGCTCCTCCCATACCGTCACATACTACCGCCCATACACATCCAGAAGAAATGACCGAAAAGCTGCAACTATCCTGATTCTCTTTTCTGACTAAACCTATATCACTTCTTGAGAATACGTCCAAGTCATATTCCTCCTTCTTTATAACTTCTTCTTAATTGTCCACACGAAGCGTTAATATCGCTACCGAGAGTTCTTCTCACAGTAGCAGTAACACCTCGCTTCGATAAAATATCAATAAAAGATTGCTGTCTATCAATCTTACTTTTAACAAAACCTGTACCCTTGACGGAATTAACAGGTATAAGGTTAACGTGACACAACATACCTTTTAGCTTTGATGCTAAAATAGTAGCACATTCATCAGTGTCATTAACCCCATCAATCATGGCATATTCAAAAGATATACGCCTGTTTGTTTTATTTATGTAATATCTGCATGCTTTTAAAAGCTCAGATATATTGTACGCTTTATTAATCGGCATTGTTTCACTTCTAACTTCATCAGTAGGAGCATGCAGTGAAACAGAAAGTGTCAGTTGTAAGCCTAAATCAGCTAACTCATAAATCTTAGGCACTACACCACAAGTGGATAAAGTGATGTGTCTCATACCAACGTTTAAAGAATCCTCACTAGATATGAGTTTTAGGAATCTGACTACGTTATCATAGTTATCAAGCGGTTCTCCCATCCCCATCAGTACAATGTTTGAGATTCTTACCCCTAAATCTTTTTGTGCAGATTCAATCTGACAAATCATTTCTGATGGAGTAAGGTTTCTAGAATATCCGCTTTTGCCGGTAGCACAGAAAGTACACCCCATTTTACATCCTACCTGTGTAGAAATGCATATAGAATAGCCATGATGATATTTCATAACTACACTTTCAACACACTCACCATCGTTAAAGGAAAACAGATACTTAACTGTTCCATCAATAGCTGAAACTAATTTTCTTTCTATTTTTGCACTTGAAATATAGCAATTCTCGCAGAGAAATTCTTTTAACTGCTTTGGAATATTATTCATTTCTGAAAATGAATCAACACCCTTTTTCAGCCACGAAACGACCTGTTTAGATCTGAATTTCTGAAAACCATTATCAATTAGCAATTTTTCTATTTCATTTTCGAAAAGCGACTTAATATCAATCATTTCTTGCCCACCTTTCGAAACTTTGCGATAAAAAAGCCGTCAGTCATATTCTTATACGGTAGTAATGTAAGAACATGCTCAGGTTCAGCTATAAACCGCTCTAAGCCCTTAGGTAAATCTAAAGGCTCAGCAACAAAATCAGGATGCTCAGATAAAAATCTGTCTGCAATTTTTATGTTTTCGTTATCACAAAGAGTACAAGTAGAATATACCAATATTCCAGTTTCCGATAAACTATCGGCACTTGCACATAATATACTGTATTGCAATGAAGGTAAATTGTCAACACTTATCTCTTTTTTGTAACGTATTTCAGGTTTACGTCTTATTATACCAAAACCCGAACAAGGGACATCGCACAGTAATCTGTCGCACTCAGGTAGCTTATTGTCATTGACCGAAGCATCTCGCAAACCGGTATTAATGATATCAATCGATAACCTCTTTGCAGATTCATCAATTAATTTTAATTTATGTTCATACAAATCAAATGAATAAATAGTACCCTTATTATTCATCTTTATAGCATTATAATGAGATTTTCCTCCCGGAGCCGAGCACACATCACACAAAGTCATGTTTTCTTCTACATCAAGCATTTCGCTACATAACTGTGATGCGCAATCCTGAACATAGAACTCTCCGTTTTTAAACGCTTCCAAATCTTCAATAGAACCTGTGTTATCTATGTTAAGAGCATTATCAAGAAATTCTATATCGTAGGTTTTAACACCACATTTTTGAAGCTTTGAAGCTAAAGTCTTTTTATCAGTTTTTAGAGTATTAACTCTGATAGTAAGTGGTGGTCTATCAGCAAGTCCTTCAAGAATCCCTAATGTATTCTCATCACCGTACTGAGATAAAAACATATCAACTAGGTACTGAGGGCACGAATACTTAACAGAAAGATAAAGCGTTTTTTGTGTTTTATCAGGCAAACTATATTTTAATTCGTTGCGCACCATATTTCGCAGTACAGCATTAATAAACCCTGACGACTTATAAGCGCCGACTTTCTTTGAGAGTCGCACGCTTTCGTTTACAGCTGCTGAAGAAGGGACTTTATCCATAAACAAGAGCTGATAAACACCCATCTCAAGGATTACAAGAGTTTTATTCTCTATTTTTTTCGGCTTTATCTTAGAATACTGAGAAATCACATAATCAAGAAGTATCTTTCTTTCAATAACTCCGTATACAAGATTGGATAAAAAAGAAGAATCAATTTTACTAAGATTGTTATCTTTGATGGCACTATTCAATGCCAAAACAGAGTACGCCTCTTTATGGAGTACTCTATAAATAGTATTAAAAGCAATTTTTCTGACATCAGACATAGCAACCTCTAAAATTAACTGAATTATCTTCTTCTGTTAAGAATTAATAATAATCTTAATAACTGTGCAATAGCTGTAACCGCTGCTGCAACATAAGTCATAGCCGCAGCTGTTAATGTTTTCTTTGCACCAACATATTCATCTTCATAAAGTAAATTCATTCCCTGAATCGTTTTTAGCGCTCTATTAGATGCATCAAACTCAACAGGTAAAGTAACTAGTGTAAAAATAACTGAAAAAGAGAAGAAAATTATACCAAGTGTAATAACAAAATTATAATTAACAGGTAAAAGCATACCTACAAAAATCAATATCCAACTGAGTTTAGAACCGATATTAGCAATCGGTACTACTGCAGAACGGATTTTATTAGGCATATAGCCCTGCGCGTGCTGAACAGCATGTCCTGCTTCGTGAGCCGCTACTCCGACAGCAGCAACAGTAGCACTATTATACACGCTTTCAGAAAGTCGTATTGTGTTGGTCCTAGGATCAAAGTGATCAGTGAGTTTACCACCAACCTGCTCTATTCTCACACCTGTAACACCGTTGGCTGTCAATACCTGATAAGCAGCCTGAGCACCAGTCAGACCGCGCTTATTATTCACACGTGAATATTTATTGAACGCAGAGTTAACCTTAGCGCTACAATAAAGTGACAACAGCAGACACGGTATCATAAAGAGAAAATAAGTAAAATCATAATAATAGTATCCCATATTAATCCTCCAGAATATTAGTTCCGCATTCAATATGATGTCCTAAAAGGAAGGACTTATAATCCATTCTTTTCTTACCCTCTAATTGAAGTTCCAAAATTTCTACCGATTTATCACCACACGCAATAGTAAGCGGAGAAAGTGAAACTACCTCACCTACTTCACCTTTGAGATCAGATATATCAGATTTGTATATTTTAAGTTTTTTACCACCAAAAGTAGTCTGTGCAATAGGCCAGCTATATAAACCTCTTATAAGGTTATGAATTGTCAAAGCATCTTTTGACCAATCTATAACACTTATGTTTTTATCAAGCATAGGTGCGTATGTTGAATCTTCTTCGTTTTGCTTAATCGGACTAATCTTTCCAGCTTCAGCAAGTCTTAAAGTTTTTACTATAAGCTCACCGCCGATTTTCGACAATCTATCAAACACAGACTCTGCGGTGTCATCAAGTGAAATCGGAGTCTTTTCTATCAGCAATATATCTCCGGTATCTAAACCTTCATTCATTTGCATAGTTGTAACACCGGTTTCACTATCACCGTTAATTACTGACCATTGAATAGGTGCTGCCCCGCGATATTTAGGAAGAATAGAACCGTGAACATTAATACATCCGTATTTTGGATAGTTAATAATATCTTTAGGTAATAATTTTCCGTAAGCAGCGACAACTATCACATCAGGCTCATATCCCTTAATTATATCCAACGATTCGCTGTTTTTCAGACTAACTGGCTGATGCACAGGAATATTATGCTCCATGGCATAAACCTTAACATCAGGTGGTGTCATAACCATTTTTCTACCACGTGGTTTATCAGGCTGGGTAAACACCGCACATACGTCATACTGTGCATCAATAAGCCCTTTTAAACATTCAACGGCAAAGTCAGGTGTTCCCATAAATAAAACTTTCATAGTTACACCTCACTATTCGTCATCATGAGCTATTTCATCAGGGCTTAACATTCTGATAACTTTAGACTTAAATAAAACACCATCTAAATGGTCAAACTCGTGACACATAGCTTGTGCGAAAAGCTCTTCACCTTCAACGGTGAATTCATTACCTTCTCTGTCATATGCTTTTGCAACGACTTTCTCAGGTCTTTTAACTAATCCGAATTCGCCGGGTGAAGAAAGACAACCTTCTACAACTTCATGTTCTCCATCTGTGCTGATAATCTCAGGATTAATAAACTCAACAACTCCTTCACCAATGTCAATAACACAGATACGTCTCATGACACCTATTTGAGGAGCAGCAAGTCCTACTCCACCGGAATCGTGCAAAGTCTCAACCATATCATCGAGCAAATCCCAAAGTTTTCTATCGAATTTTTCAACGCTTCGACATTTTTTAAGTAAAATATCGTCGCCTTCAGTAACTATTTTTCTAAGTGCCATCAAAACACTCCCTCTAACTATATATTAAATATCAAGTGGATGCATATCTGCATAAACAGTAACATCGCAATATTCTCTGATTTTAGAAAACTGTTTAAGTACATCAGACAGCATTTTTCGAAATTTCATATCATTTCTGCATTTAAGAATTATCTTATAACGATATTTATTATTTACCTTCATAATACCCTGAGGCGAAGGACCTAAAATTCTGATAGGAATATCGTTATATTCTGTATTTAGTTTTTGTGTCAATATATTCATAAATTCTAAAGCTGCATTAGAATTCTTAACACTGTTTTCACCCACAAAGCCGACAAGACACAGCTGAGCAAATGGTGGATACAGCATAGCTTTTCTGATTTTAATCTCATCATTATAAA
>JAFVVB010000216.1 GCA_017502425.1 Ruminococcus sp.
CTGATTTAACAGATGCGGACGAAATAGATGTTTCACTTGCGGATGTTGACGGTGACAGCAGAATAAGTGTTATAGATGCGACCAGTATTCAGCTTTTGTTAGCACAGATTATCGACAAACTCCCTGGTGAAGACATAGTCATAACACCACCGAGCATTGATTCTGATGGTTATTATGACCAGATAGTTAAACCATAAATTATAGTGGGAAGTAGGAAAGTTTATGAAAGAGATTTACGAAAAACTCTCAATCGATATTGAGTTTATCAAT
Source organism: Ruminococcus sp. (assembly GCA_017502425.1). GTDB lineage: Bacteria > Bacillota > Clostridia > Oscillospirales > Acutalibacteraceae > Ruminococcoides. Next base: position 271 of record JAFVVB010000216.1, read on the forward strand.
AAAGATGATGGAATAACTACATCAGCATCTTTCGATGATGACCACGATAACGGCTTTATCGATTGGGGAGAGCTGGAATAATAAAAGGGTCCCTGTGATAAGCATGACATCACAGGGATTTTTTGGAGAAAACTATGAAACTTAATTCAGATTATGTGCTGAGGGCTTTTTCCGGTAAATACATCGCTGTATCCGTAAACGACAGCGATGATAACAACAATGTTTTTATCACCATGAACAAAAGCTCGGCTTTTGTGTGGGAACTTCTGCAAAATGAGATGTCCTATGAAGAAGTACTCAGCAAAATTATAGAAAAATACAACATCGACGAAGTCACAGCAAAGGCTGACCTTGATGAGTTTATTGATAAACTCAAAGAGGCAGGAGTGCTTTATGAACAGTCTGCGTGATATTGTTAACATACTGGGTAATACAGCGCCACTGTCCACGGGTATAGTGTGTGTCTCCTTCCTTTAGACCACAGAGACAGCGTGTATATTTTAAAAATAAATGAGTATACGAAGTATGATGTTGCGCTGTTTGAGAGAGCAGACGGACAACTTGTGTTGCATAGGGTCATAAAAATCAAAGACTCCGTCTATTACCCTTGTGGTGTTTTTCGCCCTTTGCAAAAAACATTTTAAGGCAGTTTATGGCTTTTTTACGGTTTGCGGAGATAGGTATGAATAATTATTTAGAAAACGGATATATTGTCTGCAATGCTATCGGTGATGCTGTGAACCTCAAAGATAGTCAGCCGATAAAATGCAAAACAAAAGAAGATGTTGTTAGCAGGATAAACTTTTTGATAACACACAACCTTATCACACTGATTGATATTGCAGTTGATAAAGTTAGTCTTGCAGCATTTCTTGATAAAGACGAAAGCAAAAAGATTAATGACAAAGTTAAGCAAGCTGTTTTCAGACAGTTCAAATGTGATTTAATGAGCGATAGCATCAGCAAGAGCTTGTCAGAAAACTCTGTCAGACACATAGTTTTGAAGGGCACTGAGTTTAAGAGGTTTTATCCCAACAGTTTAGTGCGCACATCAAACGATGTTGATATTTATATCAGCGCAGATGATTTGGAAAATGCCGGAAGAGTGCTTGGTGATATGGGCTTTCGCTTTGATAAAATCTACGACAACATTGAGTTTTCATACAGAAAAGATCCGAGATATTATGTTGAGCTCCATACCGATATGGAGGGTTTTACACAGCAGCAGAAAAGTGTACTGCAAGAGATCTCAAAAAACGCCGAAAAAGTCAGTGGAGAAAGATTTCGCCTTAATGATAACGATTTCTACATTCATTCTCTCTTTCATCTATATAAGCATTTTGTGCGCTCAGGTGCAGGCGTGAGAATGTTTTTGGATGTTTATCTTGTCAGAAAAAATGGCACACTTGACTATCAGTACATACGACCGATTTTGAAAAAACTCGGTATTGACGGGTTTGAGCAAGCTGTTATAAAAGTAAACAATGGTCTTTTTGAGGGCGTTTTAGCTGATGATGATATAAAAGATGTTGTTGAGTTTGTTTTTTCAAGCGGGACTTTCGGCAGAAACTCAAGCCACTTACACCTCAGCAAAATCAACACAAAAGCAACAGGAGAGAATCAATGGAGCCGAATGAATATAAATTACGGTGTCGGATTTGATGCTATGAAAAAGCGCTATCCTGTTTTAGAGAAGATACCTGTACTTTATCCGCTGAGCTTTATACACAGATTTTTCTATGGAATCATTCACAAGCGCAACGTGATAAAAAGTGCCGTGGAAAGAGAGCAGTCAGTTTCCAAAGACAGGGTAAACAGATACGATAAGATACTAAAAACCATGAAAATAAATAATCATTAAGCAAAAGGGCTGTATCCGTTATCGGGTACAGCCTTTTATGTGCAATGTTGTGCAAAGTGATGCATTATTTAGAGTTTATATGTGCAACTTGACAGCGAGAGCGTAATTATAGGGTGCGGGGTGATAGGCGAAAGTGCTCTTTGAAGACTGATTCACTAAAGTCTGTGTGATAATTATATTTATAATGTCAATAGATTAAAACAGGGGCAAATGCTATAATTTAATTGTAAGTTATGGAGGTGTTATTTATGAAGAAAATATTATCGTTATTGATTGCTGTTTCACTTACAATAGGAGTGATTTTTGCTGTACCGTTTACAGCACACGCAAATGACATTGATATGGCAAAAACCTCTGTTGAAAAATCCGAAGTATACATAGACGTAAGCGCTGTTATGGAAGAAGGCGAAACTTTCGGTGCTTTTGTGTGGTCGGATTATGATTATGGCAATTGGGCGGAGGTTGAATTACACGAATCCGGTTGCTATACGGTTGAGATGAAAGCAGGCGAATGTGCGGTGTTTGCTATTATGAGTGAAACCGAGGTGCCTAGTTGGAATTATACTTTGCGCCAGACCGATGATGTGCGTTACTTTGGTGACTATAACTGTGTGGTTCTCAGCCACAGTGATGAAGGGAATCGTATGGATGTCGAGTGGAAGAACATAGATTTTACTAATAAGACTTACTTAGATACTGTTATGCGCAGAGCTGAAAAAATTCTGTATGAAGATGCGGATAAGTATACTGAAGCCACCGTTGCTAATCTTGAGAAGGTCTATAAGTATGCTAAGGATTACTATGCACTTGCTAATGAGCAGTATTTAGTTGATGAGATGGCTTATTATCTTAGCCAAACGGTGTCCTACCGTATGGCAAGAATAAAAGAGGACGGCACAGTCGATAAAAACAGCTTATCACAGGCTATCAGTACGGCTGTATCTTACGAGATGTCATTGGATACATTTACCGGTTTATCGTGGAAGCACTTGATATATATGCGCGATAGAGCATTTTCGGTTAGCAGCGATAAAAAAGCTACACAAGAAGAGGTTGACGAAGCGGCACTGAATCTTTTTGATGCTATTGACGGACTGGAAAGAACATTCCAGTTTTACGGTGATACAGATGGTGATGGTAACCTCACTGTTTTAGACGCAACTATAATTCAGTGCTATGCAGCACACATCAAAATCATTCCTATGTCAAAGCTCAGATATGCTGATATGAACGATGACGGTGTAGTTTCTATCATGGATGCAACAATGATTCAGCGGATTTTAGTTGAAGCATATTCATAAACTCACACTATGATTTATAAAGCTGTGCCTATACGGGCACAGCTTTTGTATTTTGCTAATAATTAATCTGTTAGTCTTTGCTTGTGTATAGTAAGCTGGAATTAAAAAAGATGTGTTAGTTTTTTTGCATCAGGTGAAACACTTTGAGCGTTTTAAGTGTTTTATTAGTAAGAGGGTTTTACTCTCGTTTAGAAATTCATTTTAGGAGGGGAGACTATGAAAAAGATAGTATCTTTTGTTCTTGTTACGATAATTTTATTCAGTGCTTTTGCTATTGGAGCTAACGCGACCGTAGTGGCATACATATACGGTGATCTTACCAAAGACAAGAAGGTTGATGTGTTTGATGCGACACGTATTCAACGTCATCTTGCTAGAATAAACGAGCTTATCGGAATTGACCGTGAGATTGCAGATTTTGACAATGATAAACAAGCCACTATTCTTGATGCTACTGCTATTCAGCTATGTAGCGCTAAGCTGATGGAAAACCCACGTGACAATGATAATTATCTTGAGTTTTACGTTGGGATTGATGATCTTGTTATTTCACCAAGCAAACCATATGAGAAACATAGTGTTTGTTTTTCCGCTATGTTTGATGATGTGTATAATCCTTTTAAGGATACGTTCGTTGATTACCATTTTACGGTTACTGAGGTGACCGACGGAATCAATCGTGAAGTGCATTCAGAACATTCTCAACGTCCTTACATATATTACTCCTTCCCGGAAGAAGGAATATATGATGTAGAATTTAAGGTAAGTAAATTGGGACATAACGGAACATATACTATCACCAAGCGTGTTGAAGTTGTGCCATTTTATGTGTATGAATTTGACCAGAAACGTTTTGTTAATAATGTTAACTCTTTGGATCCTTGGGAGTATCCATACGCCCCTGAAGATGCTAAAGAAATAGAATATGAACGTGTTCTGAATACTCAGGCGTGGTTGGTAACCGATAAATATGGAGATAATGATATAAGCATTGATTTCGTAGCGCTTGTACACACAAAGGAAGAATACGACAAACTTTTCAGAATTGATAATCGTGTGTATACTGACGAGTTCTTTGAGACAAAAAGCCTTGTTGTTGCAGTTTCTCCGGGCTACGAGCACTCCGATTACTCTCCGATAGAAGGTCTTTATTCAAAAGACGGGGTACTGTATATAAAGGTTATTTATGCTAATAGCCGTCCGGAAGGTGATATGATGGAAGAAAGCGCTCCAACATGGTATTCATTCGTAGCTGTTGATAAAGCTGACGTTGAGGATATCGAATCTGTACAGAGAGTCAGATGGTAAAATTAAATTGGTCAATCGCAGAGCAACTTACTGATGTATATAAAAAAGCGTACGGGAATGAGCTTCCTGTACGCTTTTTTTGGTATTGCTTAGTTATTAAGGTGAGTGAAAAAGGTCGGGTTTTGAACATTGAAACTCGTTTTGGTGATAATCACTAGTTTTTTTAAGGTGATTTTAGGTAGATTAACAATGGCGAAAATCTTTGAAGTGTATTACAATTTTAGTATGTTTTACAGATGCATAACATCTGTACGCGTATGATATTAAATGTTTGGGAGGAATATAAAATGAAAACAACAAATATCGTGAAAAAACTGTTTTCTCTGGTGCTGGTATTATGTATGGTATTAGCGTATGTAGTAGTACCTGCTAGTGCAGAAGAAACGAATACATTCAACTATGTATCGCTCGGTGCTTCTAACACTAACGGTTACGGTATGCGCGGTTACATCACCGAAGAGGAACTTGCACTGCTTTTAAGTGGTCAGGTTAACAAAAACGACGTTAACGTTTACGGATACGAGAGAACACCAGAGGGTGCGTATCCTGACCTTATCAGAGATTACTATTCTGAAAGCTATGATAGCGTAACAGTTCACCAGTTAGGTATCAGCTCAATGCGTGTGGAAGAACTTCGCATTCTGCTCGATGATAGCTATATGGGTGACGACTACTCATCATGGAGATTTACAGGTAATGACGGTTGGTTCAAATCTGCTGAGCCTGGTGGAATTGATGCGCTTCGTGCTGCTTATAAGGAAAACATCACTAACGCTGATCTGGTTACAGTTGACATCGGTTGGAATAACTTCGGCGTTTACGTGTGCAACCAGCTCGTTGACTATTTAAGCACAGGTAAATATAAGTGGACTGTTGACATCAACACTATTTTTGATACTGAAGAGGAAAAACAGGCAGCTCAGGAAGCTAAGGCAATCATCGGTTCTTACATCAACAACTACGTTGGTGAGGGCGAAATGGCAACTGCGCTTACTGATATCTTTGCTTACAGTATTTTGGGTTATATCCACAACTTTGATATCGTTATGGAGAAAATTTATGAGCTCAACCCTGATGCTCAGGTAGTAGTTTTAGGTATTCAGAACCTTATGCACGGTGTAAATGTAGACATCGCAGGCACTACACTTCCTTTAGGCGACATCTACGGCAACTTTGTCAATATGGCAAACTACTATTCATCTGCACGTTCTCCATATAAAGCTAACTACAAATACGTAAAAGCAGGAAAAGATGAGCATGTAAACATCTTTCTTGACAATATGAAGAGCTACGACGGCGATGTAAAAAACCTTGACCAGAATGTTAAGGATTGCTTCGACTACTACGATGACAGCCTTTTCATTCAGACCAGAGTAGACTACATGGCTGCTGAAATGGTTAATTCTAAGTTCGGTACTGTTCTGCCACTTATCGGTTATGAAAATGCACAGGCTGTTATTGCTGATGGTAAGCAGGGCAAACTGCCTGCGTTAGGTACTGTAAATATGCAGGAAATGTTTGATGGTATGTACTACCCTGCACTTTACGCTGCATATGATACATTAGCAGTTTTAGTTAAAGAAATTGCAAACTATGACACAGTGGACGCAAACAGTCTTCTCAGCGGAAATCTTGATATGACTACTCTTCAGAATAATCTGAAGAAAGCTATGGAGGCAGAAGTTCAGGAGAACGCTATCGCAGCTTCAAACGGTGAGAAATATACTGTCGACGTTGATAAGATGTTACCTGATGACAACACTAAGATTGTTGCAGCTATGTACATTCGTTACTATATGGGTAACAGCTTCTTTGCACACCCTGATGCTATTGGTCACGCAGAAGTAAAAGATGCAGTTATCGGTGTTATTGAGAATCCTGAAAGCGAAAAAGAGCAGGCTCTCTCTGACTATCTGATTGAAAGTGTAATTCAGATTCACCAGCTTCTCTGCGGTGCTGTTGGTCACACAGAGACTGTTACTGATGCAGTAGCTCCTGACTGTGAAAACACAGGTTTAACTGAGGGTAAACACTGCTCAGAATGTGATAAGGTTTTAGTAGAGCAGGAAGTAGTAGATGCACTCGGCCATACAGAGGCTATTACTGATGCAGTAGCTCCTGACTGTGAAAACACAGGTCTTACTGAGGGTAAACACTGCTCAGTATGTGATAAGGTTTTAGTAGAGCAGGAAGTAGTAGATGCACTCGGCCACACAGAGGCTATTACTGATGCAGTAGCTCCTGACTGTGAAAACACAGGTTTAACTGAGGGTAGACACTGCTCAGTATGTGATAAGGTTTTAGTAGAGCAAGAAGTAGTAGATGCACTCGGCCACACAGAGGTTGTTGATAAAGGCTATGATGCAACATACGAAAAAGAAGGTCTTACTGATGGTAAACACTGTTCAGTATGTGGTAAGGTGTTAGTTGAGCAGGAAAAAATTCCTATGCTTATATTAATCGGCGACGTTGACGGTGATAAAAAAGTAACTATCTTGGACGCAACCGCAATTCAGCGTCATGAAGCAGAGATTAAGTTTATTGACGAAGAGAGATTTGCTTACTCTGATGTTGACAATGATGGTGAAATCACCGTTATGGACGCGACAATGATTCAGAAAATGGTGGCTCAGCTTCCTTAATCTAGCTTAATATTATAAAAACAGGCTGTATCCTTTTGGTGGGTACAGCCGTTTTGTTTGATTGTTTTTTTAGTATATGATATTATCATAGTAAGATTTGTTTGAGGTGATGCTATGCCATTGCAAATTATCCGTCAGGACATTACTAAAATCGAATGTGATGCTATCGTTAATCCTACTAACGTTGAGCTTAGCCCTACCGGAGGACTTGATTTAGCTATACATAAAGCGTCGGGAGAAGAACTTCTGAGTGCCACTCGTGCTATCGGTCACATCAAGGTGGGTGAGGCGGTAGTTACTCCTGCGTATAAACTTTGTGCAAAGTACGTTATCCATACCGCAGGACCTGTGTACAATGGTGGAGAGTATAAGGAAGAAGTGTTACTTAGGTCTTGCTATAAAAACGCTTTAAATTTAGCGTTTGAGAATTCCTGCGAGAGTATTGCTATCCCTCTCATTTCATCGGGTGCGTACGGTTATCCTAAAGATAAGGTGCTCAAAATCGCTATTGATACCATAAGCGAATTTCTTTTTGAATATGAAATGATGGTGTATCTGGTTGTTTTTGATAAAACTTCGTATACACTAAGCGAGAAGCTACTGGGCGGGATAAAAAGCTTTATTGACGATAACTACGCTGTTAGTCGCTCGTATAATCAAGACTACTCAAGACGCATCAAGCCTTTCAAAACGGGAGTATTTCCATCAGCACCGATGGCTGGTATGGCATCTAGACCGTCAGCGATAGAAAATATTGATGAGTGCTGTGTATGTGAGTCAAAACCGCTTGATATAGACGATTACATAAAGCTTGATGAGAGCTTTACGATAAAGCTACTTAAACTCATTGACCTTAGAGGAATGAGTGATGTGCAGTGTTATAAAAAGGCTAACGTCAGCAAGCAGACGTGGTATAAGATAATGAACGATAAAAACTATAAGCCGAACAAAAAGACGGTGCTCTCCTTTGCACTAGCACTAAAGCTAACGCTTAGTGAAACCCAGAATCTGCTAGAGAGTGTCGGCTTTGTACTGTCTAACAGCTCGCTGTTTGATGTTATCATCATGTACTGTCTGCAAAACAGCATTTATGACGTACTAGAGATAGACTCAATCCTTTTCAGCTATGATCAGGAAACGCTGTATTCTAAATTTTAAAACAATATAAAATAAAAACACAGGGTGATTATAGTTTGCTACCCTGTGTTTTGCTGTTTATATAGTTTTTTATTATCTTAGCATTACCATATAAATGGTATCAGGCGATATTTCACCTTTTGCTTGTACTCGATATAGCCATTTAGTTCTTCTTCCAGAAACTTTTCTTCATCGACAATTCTTCTTGCGATTATAAAGGGATATGAAAGAAAAATCAAAAAAGAATACAACGAGCCTAAAATAATCGGCATCGACAAGAAAAGTAACAAAGTGACACTATACATCGGATGTCTCACAATTGAGTATAATCCGGTGTCTATCACTTTTTGGTTTTCCTGTACTTCAATAGTTCGGCTGAGATAGGTGTTTTCTCTGAGCACCTCAGCATAAAGAATATATGCTATGATAAACACCACAGCACCGCCGATGGAAATCTCTGTCGGTAAGATGTACCAGTGAAAACGTTTTCCAAGTCCCGCAACAACAAACCCTGAAATAAACATAAGTCCGCTGAGTTTGATGACCGTACTTTGTTCTTTCCGTTTTTCTTTAGCATATAACCGTTTTTTGAGTAGTTCAGGATTTTTGAACATCATCACGATTCCAGCACCAATCATAGGTATGAACAAAATCGACATAAATAACCATCCGTTAAAATACGAAAATGTTCCGGCGGGTAAGAATATCAGCACACCGACCAGAATAACACCTGATGAAAATTTTATAAGTGCCTGATAAAATAATTTTAGTGTCATAATACGCTCCATATTATTAAAGCTTAGTATATTCATAGCATACAGCAAAAGCATAATATAATCAATATAAAAATGAGTGTGATGAGGTAAATCGTAGATTGACCAAAAGTGAATATATACTCGCTATAATGTGGTTGTAAGTTAATTCTTACAGCCACTTTTTTATTTACTATATTCATTAAAGGAGAGATTTTTTATGACAAAAAATGCAACAGAACTGGTTTTTATCTTAGACCGTAGCGGTTCAATGGCAGGACTTGAGAGTGATACTATCGGAGGATTTAACGCTATGATAGAAAAACAGCGAAAAACAGACGGCGGTTGCTATGTATCTACTGTGCTGTTTGATAACGTAAGTGAAGTGATCCATGACAGAGTAAAGCTCTCTGACATTAAACCGATGACCGAAAATGAGTACACTGTACGAGGTTGCACAGCGCTGATCGATGCTATCGGTGGTGCTATTAAGCATATCGGTAATATCCACAAGTATGCACGAAAAGAAGATGTACCAAGTAACACGATGTTTATCATCACTACTGACGGTATGGAGAATGCCAGCCGTAGATATACAAGCGAGCAGGTGAAGTCGATGATAGAGAGACAGAAGTCAAAGTACGGATGGGAGTTTTTGTTCATCGGCGCTAATATCGACGCGGTAGAAACCGCAAAACGCTATGGTATCGACAGCGACAGAGCTGTTAACTACAACGCTGATAAAGAGGGCACAAGGGTGGTTTACGATTCAGTATCAAAAGCCGTGCGAAGCGTCAGAGAATGCAGACCGCTTTGTGCTGACTGGAGTGCTGACATAAACGAAGACTATGAAAGACGCAGTAACAAAAGCCGATAATAAAACTAAAGAATGCATAAAAAAGAGGACTCAAAACGAGTCCTCCTAGCTTTGTGATTTCATCTGATACTGTTTAATAATGTCATAGTAGTTTCTGATTATCTAAAATTTCTTTAGACCGTTTTAAAATCGGTAACTCTCTGTTTAATAGTAATCGTCCGATTTTAGTTTTGGCACATTTTTCGTACTCAAGCACAGCCTCGTCATAGGTTAGCTTCAGTGTGCTCAGGTGAAAACACTCTGTTTCTTCTTTCGTCAGTTTGGTATCACCGAAAGATACGGCTTTGCACAGAAAGTAGTGGTTGATATTATGGCGGTGAATGAGATTATAGTAGTCGTCAACCACACCGATTTTACTAAGTATCTGAGCTTCTATTCCGAGCTCTTCTTTGAGCTCACGGAGTATCGCTTTATTCAGGCTTTCGCCTTTTTCAACTCCACCACCCGAGGTTTCGATGATAGTGGCTTTGCCGAAATCGTCGTCACGATGAGCGCGTACGAAGTAAAGGTAACCGTCATCGTCAAAAACCACAGCACGTGCGATTTCTCTGTCGTGGTCTATGTAGGTGAAGTCCCACTCAGTGTCAGAAAGCTTAAGTAGGATTTGCGAAAAATTATCTGCCATGATTACTTATTTAAAGGACAACTGATTATTATATTATCTACTATTATTTCGCTGTAACGGTCATATTCTCCGTCGCAATGAGGGTAGTGGTCAATAGTCTTTGTCACAGGAAAATTTACGATGATAGAATCATCTTTTACTGAGCAGTAAACAGAGCCGAATAAACGGTCGCTTTGGGCTTTCTCCCTACTGATTTCATCGCCGTCTGAATTTAAAAACAGGGCATTACCATTTGCATCAGCTTTTAGAACAATGTTTTCTTTCTGAAAGAAAACCGTCAGCGCTTCGCTACGGTTATGGCCGAGTTCAAATTTAGTTTCGCATGTAGTTTTGCTGCTGTCAAAAACGTGGTCGTAGTTCATATTTATGCTCCTTTATATCACTTGTGATTCGATATTTCTTTAAAATTATCCGTTTACAGTATACACCAATGTGAGGGTTTATTCAACATAAATCGCTTGAATTATAGGTGGTGTGGTGCTATACTCAATACATAAATTATTCGAAAGAGTGACACGTATGGAGCTTAAAAAATTCAGCCTTTTTCATCCGTTTGAAAAAGAGCCAGAGTATAATACATTGAATAAAGAAGCGATAAATGATTTATCCATTGATTATTTATGCGAGATTTTAAGTGCTGACCCTTATGAGCGTAATATCATAAAGCAGTTGCTTATAAATGTCACCGACGACGAGGAAGTTATCAGATACCGATGCGATGTATTCGAGGATTTTCTCAATTTCAAGGAGTTAAGAGAAGAGCTGACACTTCTGCTTTCAAAGCTCAAGGATTTAAGAGAAATTGAGCGTTTCCAGAAAGACAGCGAAGCGTCTTCTATATGGCAGCTTGTGAACAGACTCAGAGAGATGGACGGCTATGTTGACTGCATCACTCAGATTAAGGATACACTGGAGCGACTTGATATTAAATCACAAGGACTAAAAAACCTCAGAACTATTGTGCAGGATATATATAGCGACAGCAGTTTCCCTCAGCTTAAAAGTGATATAGAAGAAACGCTTGATAAAGCGAGGACCTTAAAGAGTATTACGCTGGGAGTAAACCTTGATAATATGCTCAAGCCGAAAACGGTAGGAGTGATTTCGCTCAATGATAAGCATTTTACCGATAGCGGATTGCTCAAACGCTTTTCTAAAATCACCGCTAAAGATGACGACATTCATCACGGAAACGACGTGGTGGGTTTTACTACGTACCACCCTGCTAATCCGCTGACTACATCATTTGGATTTGGCAGAAGTGTCACGGGTGCTCAGCAGGATTTAAACGATTTCGAAAATTCTTCACTTACCGGTGCTGACCCTATGAGCGACGCACTCAAAAAAGTAGTGACCGATATATTAAAGCGTACCGTAAATAATATTAAGTCCACGCTTAATAAGTACGTTAATGTCAGCGGATACACCTTTGTTGAATTGTTGCCTCAGATAGTTTTTTATATCCGTTTTGCACAGCTGTGCGATGATTTTAAGCGCAGAGGGCTCAAGCTTTGTAAACCGCAGGTAATATCTAAAGAAGAGCGTAGCTGTGATATTTCGGGGCTTTATAATTTAAAGCTCGGAATCAAGGCGTGCAAGGGCGAAGATATAGACATAGTGGATAACGATTTCAGCTTTGATGAAAACGGACGTATTTATATTCTCACAGGACCTAACCGAGGCGGAAAAACCACTATTACTCAGGCAGTAGGATTACTGTTTTTACTGGCACAGAACGGTATCTATGTTCCTGCGACGAAAATGATTTTCAGCCCGTGCGATAATATTTTCACTCATTTTCCTGCTGACGAAAACGACACTGTGGACCTTGGCAGACTCGGAGAAGAAAGCAAACGTCTTTCACACATTTTCGATACTTGCTCTAAGTACAGCCTGATGTTGCTCAACGAGAGTCTTGCTACGACTAACGTAGCAGAAGGACTTTACATAGCAAAAGACGTAGTGAAATCGATGAGATACATCGGTGTACGTTCGATTTTCAATACTCATATGCATGAGCTCGCCAGAGCACTCGATGTTATTAACGATAGCATAGATGGTGACAGCAAAGTCGAGAGTATGGTCACAGGAGTTGAGAACGGACACCGTTCTTTCAAAGTGTTTATTGCACCTCCACAGGGTGTGAGCTACGCTAAAGATATAGCGGTAAAATATGGTGTTACTTTCGAGAAGATAAAAAGTAATATCGATTCAAAAAAGACAGCTGAATAAAATAGAAGGCGTTCCGTTTCGGGACGCTTCTTTTTTTAAAATACTTTGGGATTTATTGATAAAATACGTTGATTAGTAGTAGCGTTTGTGGTACAATGTTACTAAGTATTATTATGTCTTAATATAAACAGGATGAATGCGCACAGGGGTGGAATTTATGAGTAAATATTGTAGCTATTGTATGAGAGAATTAGATGAAAACGGAAAGTGTACTGAGTGTCAGAATGATAAAAGTTCTGACATTGCTGCGCACCATTTAAGACCGGATACAGTACTTAACAATAAGTACATCGTAGGCAGAGCGCTCGGCGAGGGTGGATTTGGTATCACATATATAGGACGAGATACTACACTTGATATAAAAGTAGCTATCAAAGAGTATTTCCCAAGCGGTTATGTTAACCGTAACCACGAGAGATCCTCAGAGATTACTGCTACCACAGAAAAGCAAAAGGACTTTTTCAAAAAGGGTAAAGAGCGCTTTTTATTAGAAGCACGCAGTATAGCTAAATTCAATCGTGAAAAAGGTGTAGTAGACGTCAGGGATTACTTCGAGGAAAAC
>JAFVVB010000217.1 GCA_017502425.1 Ruminococcus sp.
GCGTGAGGTTGAAGTGTTACCATCTACATCGATGTCATCAGCTGCGATAGTTTCTTCCCACATAACCTTGTTTTCGCTGTTTCTTACAACGTACTTTGTACTTGAGGTGATGTTTTCTGCGAGTAAACTGAAATTCTCAAAAGAAGTAACGCTTTCAAAGTTAATACACTCTGCTACAAAGCATTCTGTTTTATCAGCGGTTGTAGTCATGGAGAAAGTATTGTTTACTACTTTTACTTTAATAGCGCTGCTTACTACATCGCCTTTGAAGTCTTTGATATGTACGCTGATCTCGTAATTTCCTGCTTTTTTGAATTTGTAATCAGGTTCGAATTCATCATGTGGATAATTATATAAATCTCTCTCTCCTGTATCAAGATTTGTTGCGTAACACTTAATCGTGTATGGTTCGTATCCACCGCTGTATTTCACATCAAAATGGCTGTATTTACCTATGTCAGGAGTACCGTTAGTAAGGGTAATTTCGCTTATGGTAAGCGGTTCTTTTACACCTTTCGTGACAAAATAGTTATTGCCTGATTTTGCTTTATAATACTGACCGTTATTATCATCTACGTGACCTTCGTCATCAGTAAAGTAAATTTCGGTGTCTTCGATATCTTCAAGGAAATAATGGTACTTATAGCCGTATGAATCATGGAAAAATTCTGACTGTGACGTACCACCAACCACGTTTTTATATTCACCTTTTACCATAGGTACGGCTTCAAAATCGCCGTTTGCTGTTCTGTAATGAAGTGTGACATTTTCATAGCCTAAATAATAAATGAGCGTATGGCTTTTCAGCGTGATACTTTTCACTTCAGAAGCAGAAACCTTCAGATTCGGGCTTTTGCTGACATAACTGTCTGTGCCTTCATACTCATTCACAAGTGAAATTGAATTTGCACTGATATGATTAGAGTCCTGTCCAGTGTTCTTTAAGGTCATTGTGAAGGTGTAGTCATGAAAATTTTCGTTGCTAAGACCAGGTACTAAATCCGAGAGTGGGAAAATCATAGTAGCAGGGCCGTAATATGCATGAGTGGTGTCTGCGTAATTTACTCCTTCAAGGAATTTTTTCTCGTATTTTTCGCCGTTACCTTCAGCAGTAAAGTAGATTTCAAATGGTGCATATAAATTAGAATCGAATCTTACATAAATTTCTTTTTCGCTGCGTTCTTTTTCAACCTCTATGCCTTTTAAAGCAAGAACAGGAGCCATTCTTGTTTCAGAGTATTCGCTTTGGGAAACAAAGTTTTTAACCGAAGAGGTTTTATTAAAAAAGTCATATGCAAGGTAGATAAAGCCGCCGAGATTCCTTGAATGAGCAAGCTTAAGAATTCCCATCTCACCGCTGTCAATCTCATCGTTACCGTTGATGTCGCACCATACATTATCGTCATAGCCAACTAAAGCATATGTTTCGGTTATATGATATCGTGATTCATATGTATGCTCTACTTGTTCGAATTTAACAAACTGTCCTACATACTTTTCGTTAGCAGGTACAGCTTCGTGGGCTTTAATATGACCGCCGTAACCTATACCCGTATCAATGGTTATGCATGGCATCTCGCCGTTACTGATAGCTGATTTAAGTTCATAAAGGTCAATATCATCAGGTGACGTTACCTGAGTGTCGTCGCCGCCGATGAGTTTGTAGTCAAAGCTATTTACTATTCGGTTTTTAGTTGCTTCTCGCCACATTGATTCCTTTTCAGGCCAATCTGTGTATGAATTGAGGTAGGTTTTACGAAACGGAATAGTGGTGTTAGTAGCGCAACCAACGTTTTTAAGTAGAGTGTGAATCTGCTCGTAGTTTGTTTTGTAGTCACCTTTAACTATTTTTTCGTGCATGATATTGTTACCAAACAAAGGTGAAAATGTGTTTTCAAAAGTAGTCTCTACACCACGGGCACGGTTCATCATATAAGTGAACTGATAGTGGATAGTAGAGAATACGGTAGTATCGATAGTGTCCTGATGCGTAATGTGGTCTTCAGTACCGCTTAATTCGGGGAAGTAAGGCGTTTCGCTGAGGTCCACAGAAGACGGGAGAGTCTCTGGTTGTGCAGGTGTGAGTGCACCAGCGTAAAGCATAGTGTTTGATGAAATGATAACTGCCGTTATAAGCAGTAATGATAATAAGCGCCTGAGTTTTAACATAAATATTCCTCCTAAAGATAGGTTATGAAAACTATGGGTAAAACGGATGTATTATCCCCAACATCATTATAGCACCTAAGCGATTTTTAAGTCCATTCGCTGAATAGCCATAAATAAAGACGTGTTTATATGCAGATTCGCTATCGTTAAAATGCACAAAAACGAGGAGAAAATATTGAAATCTATTACAATTTAGCACAAAGCCCTTTGCTTTGCGCTTATTGACTCTTTGAGCTTTGTTGAATATACACAACTACTAAATATGTGGTTTATGAATATTCACCAATGCACCTGATTTTTGCGAAAATAAGCCATTTTCAAGCACTTTAATTAGCAGATTTATATTCTTTTTTTCTTTACTTTTAACCATAAATACATAACAAAAAGCAGACAGGGGGAACTGTCTGCCTTTTGTGTTAGTACCAACAAATAACGCTTATTACTTCATTCTAGTTGGACTTAAATTTCAATTATTTCGTAGAAAGAGCCTGTGCCGTTATCGATAGCGGTGTAGTTTTTGTCTGTACCGTTAAAGTCGATATACAGTGTTTCTGCTGCATTGTTTGTAAAGCAGAGTTTGAGTGTGCTCTGAGGAATTTCAAGTGAATAAATATCTTCGCCTTTTTCGTTAACACCGATCTTAACCATTGAAACACCCGGCCAGTTTACTTTTTCGAGCTTGTCTTTACATGTATAGTGACAGTAAACTAAGTCCCAACCTAAGTTGTTAGTGAATGTGATAGTGTTTTTAGGTGTGACGTATTCGGTGGTTTTGCCTACGTTTTCGTAGTCATTAAGCTCTGCTACATAGCGCTGGATATAGGTAGCGTCCATAACACTTATTTCTGAGTCATTGTCAGCGTCAGCTAATACTTCATAGAATTTGGCATCAAAAGTCATCTGAGCAGCAACACGCTGTACATAAGTAGCGTCGATAATAGTAACAAGTCCGTCGCCATCAGCATCACCGATTAACTTATTAAGTACGGTGAATTCAACGGTGTTTTCAACAGTCTCTTTGTTGCTATCTTTTTTTGTTACTGTGAGAGTGTAGTCGCCAGAAAGTCTAGGGAAGTATGTAAAGCGTGAGGTTGATGTATTAGCGCTAGTATCAACGTCATCAGTTACTATGGTTTCTTCCCACATAACCTTGTTTTCGCTGTTTTTAACAACGTACTTAGCACTTGAAGTGATGCTATCTTTTGATATATCAAAATTCTCAAAAGAAGTAACGCTCTCAAAGTTAATAGGCTCTGAAACGAAGCATTCATTTTTATCAGCGGTTGTAGTCATAGCAAATGGATTGTCTACTACTTTTACTTCGATAGCGCTGCTTACTACATCGCCTTTGAAGTCCTGAACATGTACGCTGATTCTGTAATTTCCTGCTTTTTTGAAATTGTAATATGGACGATACTGGTCAAAAGCAACCGAGTACTGATCTTCTTCGCCTGTATCAAGGTTTGTAGCGTAGCAGATGATATGGTATGGTGCGTATCCGCCGCTGTATTCTACATCAAAAAAGCTCTTTTTACCTACGTCAGGAGTACCGTTAGTAAGGGTAATTTCGCTTATGGTAAGCGGGTCTCTTAAGCCTTCGGTAAAGTAGAAGTTATTACCGGTAACTGGTTTATAATACTGACCGTTGTTATCGTCTACGTGACCTTCGTCGTCAGTAAAGTAGATTTCAGCTTCAGAAATACCCTCGAGGTAGTATTTATATGAATATCTGCTGATGTCTGAGAAAGGAGCTGGTCGATCGACCAGATCAAAGAACTGATATTTACCTTTTTCCATAGGCGCGGACTTAAATTCGCCGTCATCAGTTCTGTAATGAAGTGTGACGTTGTCATATCCTAAGTAATACACAAAAGTATTTTGTATTAACGGGATGTTTCTCTCTTCTAAAGGTTCAATTCTTATGTCTGAATTTTCAGTAACTAAGCTTTCAGTGCCGTCATACTCGTTTACAAGTATGATTTCTTCTGCATCAAGAAATTGTTTTTCCATTGCTGTCGTATTCTTTATGGTCATAGTGAAGACATAGTCATCAAAATTTTCGCCGTTAAGACCAGGGACTAAATCTGAGAGTGGGAAAATCATAGTAGCAGGACCATAAAATATATTATCGGTCTCTACGTAATTTATACCGTCAAGGAATTTTTTCTCGTATTTTTCGCCGTTACCTTCAGCAGTAAAGTAGATTTCAAATGGTGCATATAAATCAAGTCTGAATTCAACGTAAATTTCTTTTTCGCTACGTTCTTTCTCAACCTCAATGCCTTTGATAGCAACAATCGGAGCTACTCTTTCACCAGAGCTAAGATTTGGGAGTGGATTTTCAACACAAGATGTTTTATTCAAAGCATCGTATGCGATATAGGTGAAGTAGCCAAAACCCTCTGAATGAGCA
>JAFVVB010000027.1 GCA_017502425.1 Ruminococcus sp.
ATGAGCAAGCTTAAATGCACCCATTTCACCGCTATCAATCTCATCGTTACCGTTGATGTCGCACCATACGTTGTCGTCGTAGCCAACTAAAGCTACTGTTTCAGGTCTATTGTATTTTGCCTTATCTCCTGTGTAAATTTTCATTTCATAACCGATTCTTTCGCCTACAAGCTCTTCGTTAGCAGGAGCTTCTTCGTGGGCTTTGATTTCTAAATGCTCAAATGCGATATCTGCAAAAGTTACGCATGGCATCTCGCCGTTGCTAATAGCTGTTTTTAACTCATTAAGGTCATAGTCATCAGGTGAAGTTATCTGAGTGTCATCGTCGCCGATAAGTGCGTAGTCGAAGCTGTTTAGAATACGGTTTCTAGTTGCTTCGCGCCATGTGTTTTTTCCGCCAGGCCAATCTGTGTATGAATATGAATGCATCTTGTCATATGGGATAGTATTATTAGTAGCGCAACCTACGTTTTTAAGCAGGGTGTAAATCTGCTCGTAGTTTGTTTCATAGTCACCTTTAATTAAATTTTCGTGCATCATATTGTTGCCAAATAAAGGTGAGAATGTGTTTTCAAATGTAGTCTCAACACCACGAGCGCGGTTCATCATATAGGTGAACTGGTAGTGGACAGTAGAGAATATGGTATTGTCAATACAGTCCTGATCCATGATGGTTTCATAACTACCGCTTAGTTCAGGAAAGTAAGGTGTTTCGCTGAGGTCCACAGCGGATGGTAGTGATGGTGTGTTTTCATCATTTGAATCTTTTGGTGTGAGTGCGCTAGCGTAAAGCATAGCGTTTGATGAAATGATAACTGCCGTAATAAGCAGTAATGATAATAAGCGTCTGAGTTTTAACATAAATATTCCTCCTCAATATAGGTTATGAAAACTATGGGTAAAACGGATGTATTATCCCCGACATCATTATAGCACCATGGAGATTTTAAAATCCATTCGCTGAATAGCCATAAATATCTGTGCTTCTATATGCATTATAACTATCGTCAAAATGCACAAAAAAGAGGTTAAAATGTTAAAAACTCTTACATTTATATATAAAATAATTTTTAGTCAAGGGTATTACATCGAGTGGTTTGTTTAATATGTACAAGGAATGACCGGCTCGTTTATTGATAATAACCAATGCACCTTGTTTTTGCGAAAAATCGCCGTTTTTTGCGTGTTTGATACATCGCTTTATAAGCACAAAAAAGCAGACAGGGGAAACTGTCTGCTTTTTGCTTAATTTATCGTATTAGGTTTACTGTTTATCAGTCGGTGAGTCCTGCTAAAATAAGCTGGATTTGAGTGGCGTCTAAAACGGATACCTGAGAGTCGCAGTCAACGTCACCCAGACTTAGCTTATCATCATCTAAGACGCTCAAGCCTGCGCAGTGCATCTGGATAGCGGTAGCGTCGAGAATTGAGAGCTGACAATCGCCGTCAACGTCGCCTTTGAGTGTGCCGTTTTTGTTTAATACGGTTACGTTATATTTAATGTGATAGCCGTAGAAATCAAGGGTGATAGGATAAACCTTACCTTCAGTTACGTCGCACGCATTAACCCAGTACGGCTCTTTTGAAATCGTCATCATATCGTAGTCGATGTCTTTATCGGTGAAGGTCTTTTTAGTGCCGTCTTTGAATTCCAAAATAAACTCAAGACCTGTTAAGTCACGAGGGAACAGGGTGTATTTATCGGTGTACTCGTTGTATGAGAAAAACTCGTCATCGCCGAAGGTGTAGACCTTAGTCGGTGCTTGTGTTACTACACAGTTTTTCACGGGAGTTTCAATGACGTTTACGTAGATAGTGTCTCTGATACCGTCCATTTCGATGTACGTAGGGTTTTTGCCGAGTGTGAACGGTTTGTCGTGCTGGTCATCATATTTAGTAAAAGTCCAGCCGTCGTAGTCTTCGTTGATGTCAATGATTTTAGTGGTTTTATCTTTGAAGGTGATTTTGACGTCCATATTGTATGGATAAGCGTAGTAGTAATAGAAGTAGCCTAAGTCCTCGTCATAAAATCCGTCGCAGTTTTCGTAGAGGTTAATTTCAGGTGGGTTTAAAACCTCGATACTCTCGATGTTAGTCGGTTCTATGGACAATTTATACGAAGTCTGGGCTATGCCACAGGTAACTAAAATAATCGGTTCGTCGTTATTATCGAAGCTCAGCTCTAAGTAAACACGAGAACCGTTGATGTACATATTAGCTGTGTTATATGTCCAGTTGAAAGTCGAGCCTTTCTGGGTGGTGGCTTTGAGCGAAAGTCCGGAGTAGTCGATATCGTAGAATAAATCATCGTATTTATACTCAAGCTTATCAGGTAGTGAGGTAACCTCGATTTTAGTCACAGGGTTAGTGCTTTCTTTTATATAAACGGAGAATCTGCCATCGTGGAAAATGTCATATGCGCCTACTTCGAAAGTAACGGTACAGGCTGAAATAATATATACTGTGGCTTTGAAATCTCCGCCGCCGTTACCGTTATCGTTTTCGATGATAGTGTTGCCATCTTCATCAACTGCTTTGACGTAGAGGTCAAAATCACTTACTGAGTAAAATTCGTAAGTACCCGACTCGGGTGCTGTGAAAGAAAAGTACAGCTTATCAGAAGTGTTTTTAAGCTGGGCATCGTGCTCTTCTTCTAAGAAAAGCGGTCTGACGTCAGCGGCAGAAGATGAAACACAGCAGATGCTCAAAATCCCCATAATAAGTGCAACGCACGTCAGTAGTGAAAGTAATTTTTTCATACATATACCTCCTTATAATTGCTTTTACATTGATATTATACCACAGATAGCATTTTTCTCAATGATTAAGACCACCAAGAAAATTATACGTTTTTTGTACGATTTATCAAAAGAGTGAGGGAAAATTGTATGGTAGGGTCTCTGTGCCCTCCCGAGTGCGAAGCACCTATGAAAACATTCTCACCAAAAAGATACATATTCATAAAGGTTCTACTAACGGGTCGTCTAGTAGCCGACCCCTACGATTATGGGTGCTTACGCACGCGGG
This sequence comes from Ruminococcus sp., assembly GCA_017502425.1. Classification (GTDB taxonomy): domain Bacteria; phylum Bacillota; class Clostridia; order Oscillospirales; family Acutalibacteraceae; genus Ruminococcoides. Next base: position 3,028 of record JAFVVB010000027.1, read on the forward strand.
AATAATTCGGGGACCCCAAAATCTGAGATTTTGGGGATAGGAGGAGCAAATAAAAAGATGTA
>JAFVVB010000218.1 GCA_017502425.1 Ruminococcus sp.
TATATTAACACCCATATCCGTCGGACTCTTATAGGGAGATTGTCCGAGGATTTTTTCAAACATTGTATTCAGAACAGGGAAAATTTCAATATCTCTGTTATAATTTACACTCTTTTCATTGTATGCTTCAAGATGAAACGGGTCAATCATATTAACGTCATTCAAATCAGCAGTAGCTGCTTCATACGCAACGTTAACAGGATGCTTCAGCGGTAAATTCCATATAGGAAATGTCTCAAATTTAGCATATCCCGCACTAACACCACGTTTATTTTCGTGGTAAAGCTGAGAGAGACACACCGCCATTTTTCCGCTACCAGGACCCGGTGCAGTAATCACGACGAGCTCTCGGTTTGTTTCGATATAATCATTCTTACCGTATCCGTTATCAGATACTATAAGGTCGATATCCTGAGGATAACGCTCGATAGAGTAATGATGATAAACCTTAATTCCGTTTTGCTCGAGTTTTTTCTGGAAATTAACAGCTGCAAGTTGGTCAGCATAGCGAGTCAACACAACGCTACCGACATACAGTCCGATGCTTTTAAATATATCAATAAGTCTTAATGTATCGAGATCGTAAGTGATACCTAAATCGCCTCTGACTTTATTCTTTTCAATATCATTAGCGTTGACAACTATGACAATTTCCGCCTGATCTTTAAGCTGTAAAAGCATCTGGAGTTTACTGTCAGGTTTAAAACCAGGTAGTACCCTTGCTGCGTGGTAATCATCAAACAGCTTACCACCAAATTCAAGATACAGTTTTCCTCCGAATTTAGATATTCTGTCACGAATATGCTGAGATTGCATATTCAGATACTTTTCATTATCGAATCCAATCTTCATTCAATTCACCTGCAAAATAAAAATACAAATACATTATATATATAACACAAAATGATAAAATAATTATCAATAAAAAGAAATATAACCATATTTTTATGCCGATACACAAAAAGCGTCCATGCAAAACACATGAACGCTGTTTGTCTTTGGTTTATTTTTCTAATTCAGAATTTTACTTCCTGAAACACTTCTTATCAAATGACGGGTTAAACTGATAATAATTCTTCGAATTAAGTTTATCGGTCAGTAATCGTAAGCTTTCACCAAAACGCTGATAGTGCACAACCTCTCTGGCACGCAAGAAACGTATAGGGTCTTTAACGTCATAGTCATCGCAAAAACGCAGAATATTATCATATGTCGTTCTTGCTTTCTGCTCTGCCGCTAGGTCTTCGTGAAGGTCAGTCACAGGATCTCCCTTAGACTGAATATATGCTGCTGTGAACGGAACACCCGCTGCAGAAGACGGATACACACCCGTGGTGTGATCAACAAAATATGCGTCAAATCCGTTTTTCTTTATCTCTTCTTGAGAAAGGTCTTTAGTCAGCTGATAAACAATAGCTCCAATCATCTCCAGATGATTAAGCTCTTCGGTACCAATATCGGTAAGAGCTGCTTTAAGCTCTTCTATCGGCATAGTAAAACGCTGGGAAAGATATCTAAGTGATGCACCTAATTCACCGTCA